>CAZNOE010000124.1:0-11847 GCA_964574525.1 uncultured Bifidobacteriaceae bacterium | reverse complement strand
CTGGAGATTGAGCGAATGCAGGCGGAAGTAATGGAATATCTCCTTCATCCGCCTTTCATTGAGCCGCAACTTCAACCGGTGTAGCCCGTCTTTTTTTGCCCCTGCCGCTTTCCGCTTTCTGCTTCTCAGAATGTCGGTATTTCAGTTTGTCAGGGCTCCAGCTTTTTAGAAAATGAGCGAAGCGATTATCTCCGTCGAGAATCTCGGCAAGAAGTACCGGATCAGCCACCAGCCCAGGCAGCGCTACACCGCCCTGCGGGACGTGATTGCGCAAAAATGCGCCGCTCCCTTTCGCGGTTTGTTCCACCGTGGCGCACCCTCTCCGCCTCAATCGGGGAGAGGGCAGGGCGAGGTGTCGAATTCCTCCCAACTCCCATCTTCTCGCACTTCACCGAGCGAAGATTTCTGGGCGCTCAAAGATGTCTCGTTTGAAGTGCGCCAGGGCGAAGTGGTTGGCGTCATTCGCCGCCACGCAGTCCCTGAAGCAGCGCGGCCAGCCCGTCGAATTGCCATAATGCGGCTGCGGGTGGGATGGAGGGTTGCGACTGCTCACACGACGGAACCCAAACAAGCGCGGTAATCTCAAATGGCCTTCAGCACGACAATCAAATCCTGCTGAGGTCACCGGCCGTTTGACGTTCGCGTAAGCATTATGGTTGTTGTCCTTGGTGCCAGCGGGTACATCGGCCAGGCATTTGTGGCTGAATTGAAGCGGCGCGGGATTCCGTTGCTGCCGGTGTCGCGGGCGCAACTCGACTACACGAAATTCAGGGCCTTGCTGGAGTTCATGCGGTCACACAAGCCAACGTTCATCATCAACGCCGCAGGTCACTCCGGACGTCCTAACGTGGACGTTTGCGAGGAACAAAAAGCGGAAACACTCCAGGGGAACACGTTGCTCCCGGTGACCGTCGCGCAAGCGTGCCTGGTGGCTGGCATTCCGTGGGCGCATATTTCCTCGGGCTGCATTTATTCCGGCGGCAAGGTTTCGGTGGACGGTGCGTGGGTCGTTGAGCGCAACCTCAACGTGCCGCATCTTCGTAAATTGTTCAGGAACGCGCCCGACCGGTTCCGCGGGTTTGTTGAAACTGATCCGCCTAACTTTTCGTTTCGCAGCCCGCCCTGCAGCTTTTACAGCGGTGCCAAAGCGCTGGCCGAAGAGGCGCTGGCGTCCCTCGACGGCGGCTATATCTGGCGGTTGCGAATCCCCTTCGACGAATTTGACAGCTCGCGGAATTACATCTCCAAACTTTTGCGCTATCCTCGCATCTATGACAACATTAACTCCCTGTCTCATCGCGGAGATTTCGTGAAGGCGTGCCTGGATCTTTGGCAGCGTCAGGCGCCGACGGGCACTTACAACGTCACCAATCCGGGGGCCGTGTCTGCGGAGGACGTGCTCAACCTCATCCGGGAGGTCATGCGACCGCAGCGGAAGTTTGAATTCTGGTCCGACGACGAAGAGTTTTATCGCCTTGGAGCAAAAACACCGCGTTCCAATTGCATTTTGGATGTCGGAAAACTGTTGGTGCTCGGAGTAAAGATGCGCCCGGTGCAGGAAGCGCTAAGACAAGCGCTCGAGACGTGGCAGCCCGAGATCGGAACTTACAACCAACGAACTGGAGCCTTATGAATCTTTCAGTAGCAGGCGGCGCAGGATTTATTGGCTCGAATGTCATTCACCAGGTCATTGACGAGCGTGAGGTCGAACGTCTGGTCAATTCTGGATTGCCTCACCTACGCCAGCCACCTGGAGAATAACGAATCCATCTCCAAACATCTCCAATCTTCAGTCTTCAAGTGGGCGTGATTCTGCAATTTCGCTGGCTATTCACGCTTAATCGAGTGTCGGGGCTGCGCGTGACCGTACGTTTGCGGACTTAGTTTGATTTGGCTGCCTTCGAATTCTTATGGCCTCCAGCTTTCCTGAACAGATTCCGGTCGTAATCTGGGTTTTAAGCAATCTGAAGCCGCGTCGAGTGCTCGATATCGGGAAAGGTTTTGGGAAGTACGGCATGCTTATTCATGAATACATCGGTGTCGACAGCGAGTCGCCGCCCGTGCCGGGTAGGTCCTTGCGGGAGCAGAGCGGGGTCTTGGTGGACGCGGTGGATATTAACGCCGATTACGCTCTACCTCATTTGGAACAGTTCTACAATCGGCTCACCCTTGCTGATATTCGGCTCGCCTACTCACAGTTCAGCGGCTACGACCTGATATTGATGATTGATGTCATCGAACACCTCGAAAAGGACGACGGTTTACGGATTGTGGATTGGTTTTGCAGGCAGGGCAGCCACATGCTGATATCCACACCAAAGAAGTTCTTCAACCAGCACCTTTACGGGAGTGTCGCGGAGCATCACGTCAGCCACTGGACTCCGGAAGACTTCGCAGGCCGCAATCTGATTTGGCAGAATTGCGGTCCCTCCCGCCTCTATTTGCTCAGTCCTAAACCTTTGAGAATCCGTGGCTTCGGCAATTCCATTTTGTACCGCCTGCGGCGTTTGGGGCGGGCCATGCGCAACGAACTTGGATGAATTCAGGGGAGTTGTTTTGGCAGTAGGCAGGATCCGTTCTCAGCAGAACCGGCAGCGTCACGGGAGAGCACAATTGTCGCAACTTGATGTGGTGATTTCCGAGAACAATATACTCATCCGTATCTGTAGTTGAAGCTGTGCCGCCGCCGCCACCCACAGAGATGACACCATCCGTATCAGTCATTTTGCCGGTATTTAATGGCGGAGCTTTCCTCCGTCCAGCAGTTGAGTCCGTGCTTTCGCAAAGTCATTTCGATTTTGAACTGCTGGTTTGCGATGACACGTCTTCGGACGGAAGCTGGCGGCTGCTACAGCAGTTCCAAGATTCACGAATGCGAATCGTTCGGCACGAACGCAATCTGGGTCTTTTCCCCACGCTGAACAATCTCATCGGGATGGCCAAAGGCCGGTTTATAAGGCTTTGGGCGCAGGATGACGTTATGAAGTCGAACTGTCTGGCGGCCGAGTTGGAATTTCACCGCCGGCATCCGGAAGTGGCCATGAGCTACTGCGCCCGGGACATCATTGACGAAAACGGGGTTGTTGTCAGGCCCGCCCGGCTGGATGCCACTCCCGAAGTCTTCCCCGCGGAACTCGCCCTGGAGATTTCGTTTTATCACGGCTGCATGGCGGGGAACATCTCGACCGTGATGCTCAAGCGCACCACCTTGGATACCGTTGGCTTGTTTAGAACGGATATGCGGGTTAGTGCGGACTTCGAAATGTGGATTCGCATAGCGTGCGCGGGTTTGTTGACCGGCTTCGTTCGTGAACCTCTCATAAACCTCCGGTGCCACAGTGGACAGTTTAGCCGGAAACGAGGGATCGAGTTGAGCTTCGTGAAGGAGGACACCGAAATATACAGCCGCATCATGCAGCACCTGCCGCCCTCGATCAAAACGTTCGCGGCCGACTACCACCGCTTTCACCGCGGCATTCTTCATTTCCATTATGCCGTGCGCGCTTTGCTGGCCCTGCAATTCAGAGGTGCCGCGCATCTTGCGCGAGAGGTTCGGAAGAATTATTCCCTGATCCAGATAGCCGGCTTGTACCTCGTTACGGCGAATCGCCGCTTGTGGAAACCGGTGCCACGCGTTTCGTCGGCAAACATCGTCACCCCGGGGCGTGTGATTTCAGTCTGAAGGGTGCAAACTCACGAAACTGCTTCTGTTTAGTCTCTTCCGCGCACCACTCTTGCAATCCGCGATTGTTGAAGGAGCGGACGCATTGCATGTAGCGGGGAATGCCGTGCGGATTGCGACGGTGAACCAAGTCCTGTTGTGGCGTCTGAGGCGCATTCTCGAACGCGCGGGATGTAGGGTACGGCACATGGAAAGCAACTATTTTCAATGGCTGTTATTGCCACGGTGCGCGCCCCACCGGTTGTGCACAAAAGATTTCCACAACCCGGCGCTGAAGCGGTTGTTCCGTCCGTTCGGACGACACTTCACTTTCGAGGGCACGAGGACTGGCGCATGACGAGGTTTGTGGAACAAGAGCGGCCTTGGAAGACAGCGATGCTTTTCCAGGTGGGATTCTTGAACCGGTCAATTCGCTCAGTGTTTTACGGCGACCCTGATGAATTGCGTGGTAGGGACGGCGCGCTGGGCCGTCCAGCGCCGCGTGCAGTGGCGCAACGGAGGGACCAGGAGCGGACATCGCAGCGCGAGTGTCCCTACCGAAATCGGGTGAACGTCGGACACGACAGTTGGAAAGGGGAGCGCACGCCCCTGGCGTGTGGTGTCCGGCGTCGCGCCGGACACTTTTCGTTCACCATTCTCACCGCACCGTCTGGGGGGGGGGAATTTGTGGTTTGGAGTCGTTGCCGGGACTGCAACGACAACACGCGGGACGCGTGCGCTCCTCGGATGGGTTGGGGTCCGTGGTCAGTAGTCGGCAGTCCGCGGTAAACCATGGAGACTCCAGAGGAGACCGATGCCCAGTCGCGCAAGCGGTTGATCGCGCACGGGGTTTTCTGGAATAGCGCCTTCCAAGTATTCGTGGTGGCCGTGAGCTTCGGCTCAATGCTGGTGTTGGTACGGGTGATTCCGCCGTCCGAATTTGGGCGGGCTACCGCCGCCACCGGGATTCTGGCCCTGATCAATTGCTTCAATTGCAGTTACTTCATTACTCAGGCGGTGCAATTGCGGGAAGGCGAGCAGCCCGACTGGCGAGCGCATTGGCGCGCGGGCTTCTATATTCAAATGGCTCTCACCCTCGTCTGCAACCTCGTGGCAGGCGTGGCATGGCTGCTGCACGGTTACCGGCCCATCGCGCCGCTGCTGCATCTAGCTTCGCTGGGTTTGCTGGTGGACTGGCCGAATCAATTGTCGTTCGCGATGCTGCGCCGCGACATGGACTTCAAACGAATGCGCTTGGTGCAGGGCATCGCCGTCTTGGTCACTGCCGGCGCGAGCGTGTTGTTGGGCTTCAAGGGGGCCGGGGCTTACGCCATGATTTTTGGGACGAACGTGCTGCACGGACTGCCGTTTGGCTTTTATCTGCTCGTGATACGCCGGTGGCGTCCACCCGCAGATTGGTGGCGCTGGCCGGATTGGGCCGCGTATGGCTACGCATTGCGCTTCGGCGGAAAACTGTCCGCTTCCGCCCTGCTCACCGCTGCGCGGGGCATGTTGGAGGCGCTGGTCCTGCCCGGAACCATCGGGTACGAGGCCATGGGCTTGCTCAGCCGGGCGCAAGTCCTGTTCACCACCACGTTTGGGCGCGTCAACAACCTGGTCGTGGAAACGGTGTATCCCCTCCTGCCGCGCAGCGCGGGCGACCCGGTTCAATTTGCGCGGCACGCCACGTTGTTTGCCCAGACCATGCTGCTGGTGTCCATTCCCGGTGCGGTGTTTGTCGGCTTGCAGGGGCCGGAACTGTCCCGGTTGCTCTACGGTCAGAAATGGATCGCGGCGGACCCTTTGCTTTGGCCGGGAACGGTGTTCGCGTGGGGAGTGTCTGTGCTCTTGGTATTCGGTTCGGTGCTGCTGGCGGCCAGCCGGATGCGCGTCTGGTTTATCGTCAGTCTCCTCGGCGCCGCGTTATGTTTGCCGGCGATTCTGGTGGCGCTTTTCGGTGGGGCGACACTGGCCTACGCATGGGCGTTGGCGGGTGGTCAGGTGGCGGCGGTAATCGTGGCGATGGTCCTGGCTTCAGCCCTTCTGGAAAAGGGATGGGTGCGCCGAGCACTGGCGCCGCCCGTGATTACTTCTGCACTGGCTGCAACCGCCCTGCTGGTGACGAGACAGTTCGATGTAAACCTCCAGTTAATCCCCCGCTTGTGCGTGCACGCTCTGGTGTACGCTCTGCTCTTCGTCCTCTCGATGCGGTTCCTGTTTTTATCCGCGCTCGTTGAAGTGGTGCGTCGTTTGCCGGGTGGGAAGCGCATTGGCACCTGTCTGGCCTTGGCTGAAAAATGACAAATTCTCCGAACACACTTACCCCAGTAATTTGCCAGCACGGTGGCATGCGCGTGTGATTGAATGAAACATAGAATGAAAGTCCTCTGCGCTTTCGGAACGCGACCCGAAGCCATCAAAATGGCGCCGCTCGTTTTGGGGATGCGCCGGGCGAATGAACGTTTTACACCGATTGTCTGCGTCACGGGCCAGCACCGGGAGATGTTGGATCAGGTACTGGAAACGTTTCAGATCAAACCCGATCACGACCTCGCTGTGATGAAGGCGAACCAAACCCTGTCGGGTATCACGGCGCGAATTCTCGAAGGCGTGGATACGGTCATCGCGAAGGAAAAGCCCGACTTGGTCATGGTGCAGGGCGACACGACGACTGCCTTTGTGGCCGCGTTGGCGGCGTTTTACCGCGGCGTGCCGGTGGCGCACGTCGAGGCCGGGCTGCGCACCGGCGATTTCGAGAATCCGTTTCCCGAAGAACTCAACCGAGCCCTCATCGATCGGTTTGCCACGTTTTGTTTTGCGCCAACCCGTCTAAATCAACGCACGCTCCTGGCTGAAGGCATTCCGGCTAGACGAATCTTTGTCACCGGCAACACGGGCATTGACGCCTTGATGCTGATTCGTAGCCGGGTGCGCAAGCAAGGAGCGGAGAAGTGGAATGCACTATGGCAGGGCGCAAGCGCGGCGGTGTCGGATCGCTCCCGCAAGCTGGTGCTGATCACGGCGCACCGGCGGGAAAGCTTCGGAGCGCGAATGCGAGCCATCTTCAGCGCCATCCGAAATCTGGCTCACCGGCATCCGGATTGGCAGTTCGTTTATCCCGTTCACCTGAATCCCAACGTGCAGAAAGCGGCGCTCGCCGTGCTCGGCGGACTGCGCAACGTTCACCTGATCGAACCACTGCCTTACGAGCCGTTTGTTTTTCTGATGGATCGTGCGTCGGTGATTCTTACGGATTCGGGCGGCATTCAGGAGGAAGCGCCGTCGTTGGGCAAGCCAGTGGTCGTCATGCGCGAAACCACGGAGAGGCAGGAGGCGGTGGACGCCGGCACTGTCGTCCTTGCGGGCAACGACGGAAGGCGTTTGGGTGAAATCGTTGGACCGATGCTGGACAGCAGTATGCTGCGCCAGAAATTCGCTCTTCGGAAAAACCCATTTGGGGATGGCCAGTCTGCGTCGCGCATTTTGGACGCAGTGTGGAAACATGCGGGAATCTTGGCAAAGCCTAAGTAGACCAATAGCGGCTGTATGGAAGTGATTCAACAAAGCGCGCAGAGGGGACTGCTCCGGCCTTTGCGCAAACTAGGCTTGGCGTTGGCTTCGCGTTGGCCCCGGCCTGTTTATGTGCGACTTGCCAATGGTAGGCGGATGTACGTGGATTTACGGTCTGGCGTCGGGCGAGCTCTTTTCATGAAAGGCGAGTTTGACCCATGCGTGTTTGGTCCCTTGGGAGCCTCACTCAAACCCGGAGGCGCTTTTATTGATGTTGGTGCGAACATCGGTTACTACAGTTTGCTAGCAATCGACAAGGTAGGGTCAAATGGCCAAGTGCATGCCTTCGAAATCGACGCCCGGCCTTTGCGGTGCCTCCGTCGCACTGTGGGTACAGCCGGCTTGACAAACCTGAGGGTGCATGAAGTTGCCGTGGGGAACTACGACGGCTCTGCAAAATTATTTTTGCGGCCTGACTCAGGACACAGCAGTGTGAGCCCGAACGGCACGGGGATGTCAGTACCTATCCTCAGACTGGATACTTGGTGGGCTTCTACGGGGGTGAAGAGTATTCAAGCGATGAAGCTCGATATTGAAGGAGGCGAGCTCTGGGCGTTGCAAGGTGCAGAGAAGCTCTTACGTGAAGAACGTCCTTTGCTGGTGTGTGAAGCGGCGGCGGAGTTGGCCGAACGTGTGAGAGGACGGCAAGGTGATGTGCTGCGTTTCCTCGAGAAATTGGGCTACATTATTCAATGGCTCGAAGGGGCCTGGACTCCAACGATTGTGGCGCGGCCACAGTAAAACTTAATCCGATTGTTCGACACTGGTAATTCTTCGTGCAGGCGTTATGAGTAGCATGGCTCACATTTGTCTCGTCAGCCCGCATCACGCCGCGAACAACCCGCGACTGGTTCGAGACGCTTCAGCGCTGGCGGAGGCTGGGCACGAGGTCACGGCGGTCATGCTTCGATTTGATCTGCGGTGGGCACGGTTGGAGGGAGCCGTGATGTCACAGGCGAAGTGGCGGCTTGTTAATGTGGATTTTCTCGCAGGCCAACGGTGGCGGTGGGTTCAGGCCCGGTTGCGCCGTCGGATTTGCGATGCGCTGAGCCGCCGTCTGCTGCTGCCCGGCCTGGCTTGGCGCGCAACGCTTTACGGTTTTCCAGAACTCCTCCGCGCTGCACGTGGTGTGCCTGCCGATCTCTACATCGCTCACGCTCATCCCGCTCTGCCAGTAGCTGCGCTGGCAGCTGAACGGCGAGGTTGCCAAGTAGCTTTTGATGCTGAAGACCTCCTCGCGGAAGCGCCGTCCGAACCGGTAACGCTGCACGAGTTGTGCGAACGGCGGTTCATTCGCCAGTGCGCATTTGTTGCGACGATGTCCGAGGTCGCCGCGCAGTACTTGCGGGAGAAGCATTCTTTGCGTGAACTGCCTCTCGTTCTGCACAACGTGTTTCCGAGATCTGCGCGCGAGGGAGTTGTTCCGCCCAAGCAACGAAGCCCTCGTTCACGCGTCGCAGTTTATTGGTTTGGACAGACGATTGGACGAAACTCGTGTGCCGATCAGTTGCTTCGCGCCATGCCGCTTGTGTCCGAGAAGTACGACGTGGTTGTGCGGGGGAACGCGTTGCCCGCTTATGCGGAGGAGTTGCGGGCACTCGCTGCAAAAGTGAATGCGTCAGAGCGGCTGCACGTGCTTCCGGTCGTGGAACCAGAAGAGTTGGTCAGAGCTGCGGGGCATTATGACATCTTGTTCGGTGCTCAACCAGGCTCAGAACTTTACACTCGAAATGCGATTGGGAACAAAGTGATGGCGGGAGCACTGGCTGGGTTGGCCTTGCTCCTGACGGACACGCCGGCACATCGATGTTTGTTGCAACAATGGCCCGGAATCGGGGCATTATACCGCGATGGCGACACGGCAGAACTGGCGAGCATTCTGGAGCATTGGGCGAGGGATCGGGATGAACTCAAGCGGGTTCAACAGCGGGCTTGGGATGCGGGCTGGAGTCGTCTCAATTGGGATGTGGAAGCGCAGTTGCTGACGTCGAGGGTAGCTGAACTTTTGTCAGCTCGAAGTGCTTCGCAGGTTCGAACGCTGTGAAATCCGTAGCCATCGTGGCGGCGCACTTTGTGCCAAGCAATCTCGCCGCAGTTCATCGTGCGCGGCTGTGGAGCCTGTATCTGCGCGAGTTTGGCTGGGAACCCATCATCGTCACAACGCATTGGGATTACTACGAAGAAACGTCTGAATCTGAGTTGCTGTCATTACTTCCCACGGATTTGCGCATTGTCCGCACGGCGGCATTTCGCACGAAGCCCGTCCGTTGGGTCGGCGACATCGGCATCCGCGCTTTGCTTTGGCATTACCGTGCGCTGGTCGAGCTGGCCCACGCTCGCGAGATTGATTTCCTGCATATCACCATCCCGTCGAATTACTCCGCACTGTTGGGGCGGTTGGTAAAACGAAAGACCAATTTGCCTTACGGCATTGATTACATTGACCCCTGGGCCAACGAGTTTCTGGGATCGAACCGCCCGTTCACGAAAGCGTGGTGTTCCGCGCGTCTCGCGAAAGTTCTTGAGCCGTGGGCGGTCAAGGAGGCTGCGCTCATCACGGGCATCAACCGTCGATACTACGAAGGCATGTTGCAACGCAATCCCCAGGTGGCCGGCCGGGCGGTCCTAGCGGAGATGCAGTATGGCGGAAGTAACAAAGATCACGATTACGCCCGCAAGCATCCCAGGCCGGCAGCTTTGTTTGCGGGGCACGCGGGCAAATTCAATCTGGTGTATGCCGGGGCCATGTTGCCCCACGCTTACCCGGTGCTCGAGCGGTTGTTTGAAGGATTGGTTCTGTTGCGCAAAGGGCGTCCAAGCCTGGCTTCGGAGTTTCATTTGCATTTCATTGGCACCGGCAAGTCGCCCGACGATTCGCAAGGTTTCAACATCAAACCCCGCCTTGAACGGCATGGCTTGCAGGATTGCGTCTCGGAGTATCCGCAACGGCTGCCTTATCTGGACGTACTGGCGCATTTGCACGCGGCGTCGGGCGTGCTGGTGCTCGGTTCGACGGAGCCGCATTACTCGCCCTCCAAAATTTTCCAATCCGTGATGTCACGTCGGCCGGTGATGGCATTGCTGCATGAAGAAAGCACGGCGGTGCCCGTTCTCCGCGCCTGTAATGCCGGGCCGCTGCTGACGCTTACTGATAAAATGTTGCCGACGGTGGAGATGGTAGCGGATGAGTTGGAAGGATTCATCTACCAGAATCCGTATGCGGAAGCGCAGGTGCATTGGGAGGCGCTGGAAAAGCATTCCGCGCGGGAGTCGGCTCGCGCTCTAGCCACTGCGTTGGATGAAGCTATGGCGCGGCGCCGGCACTGACTACCGAAGCGGGGAGATAGAAGATAGAAGTTCGAAGCTGGGAATTGCCCAATCTCCTAACTTCAATCTTCGATATCGAACCATTAAACATGCCGGACTACAAGGATTACGGGTTCACCCATGCGGCTGCTTCGCACATGCACGCGCGGTTCATGCCGTCCGTGCTGGTGTTCGCGGGCACGCTTGGTCCGAACGTGCGCGTGCTTGACGTTGGCTGCGGCAACGGGTTTACCTGCGGAGAATTTCTGAAGCGTGGCTGTCGTGTTGTCGGAGTTGACTTGAGTCTGTCCGGTATCGAGGTCGCGCGGAAGACGTACCCTGGTGGGCGCTTTGAAATTCTGGCGGCTGACGACAAGCTGTTGAAAAATCTTGGCGAACCGCCGTTTGACATCGTCGTCAGCACCGAGGTGGTCGAGCACCTTTACTCGCCTCGCGAATACGCGCGTGGCTGTTTCCAGGCGCTCAAGCCGGGCGGGCGTTTTATCTGCACGACCCCATACCACGGCTATCTAAAAAACCTGGTGCTCTCGCTTTGGGGCCATTGGGACCGGCATGCGAACCCGCTTTGGGACGGAGGACACATCAAGCTTTGGAGCCGTAGAACGCTGACGACGCTGCTGACAGAAACGGGTTTCCGGAACATCCAGTTTCGCGGGGCAGGCCGCGCTCCTTTCCTCTGGATGACCATGGTAATGTCCGGCGACCGGCCGCAGGCCGCTGACGACCACTGACCACGGACAACTGACCACCGCTCCATGCGATTGGGGGACGGCGAAAGTAGAAAGTTGAAAGCAGAAATGAACTCCGGGGGAAAAGCTGAAAAGCTGAAAACTGAAATGGGAATTTTTCTTACTGTGCCTTTGCAACTTAAGATTTGATTTCAGCTTTCAGCTTTCAGCTTTTCAGCCTTTCTTACGTGCATCTCGGCATCTTAACCAGTCATCCCATCCAATACCAAGCCCCGTGGTTTCGCGGGCTGGCCAAGGAGGTGGACTTGGAGGTTTTCTTTTGCCATCGGCAATCGGCAGCAGAGCAGGGGAAGGCCGGGTTCGGTGTGGCGTTCGAGTGGGACGTGGATTTGCTCTCCGGCTACCGACATCGGTTTTTGAGAAACGTATCCTCGCGGCCTGGCGTGAATCATTTTTTCGGCTGCGATACACCGGAGATCCGCGACATAGTCGCGGGAAAACAGAAAGCAGAAAGCAGAAAGCAGAAATCCGAAACTCCCTGCTCCCTGCTCGCTGCTCCCTGCTTCGATGCCTTCATCGTCACGGGTTGGCATTTGAAAT
>CAZNOE010000123.1:0-11865 GCA_964574525.1 uncultured Bifidobacteriaceae bacterium | reverse complement strand
TCGTCGCCTTCGCGCACGGAAATTTCCTCGGCAAAAGTCTTGGGGATGCGGAGCGCCAGACTGTTGCCCCAGCGTTGAATCACCGTTTTCATCGTGTAGATACAATGAAGCTACGGCTTGGACCTGTCAACCGCCGATTTCTGGCGTGACGCCGCCTTCTCGCGTCGGCGACTACAGTCCCAATTTCTTAAACCGGCTGTTCACTTCCTTGAAATGGAAATCGAGCGAGCAGAGTTTTTCCAGTTCGCCGGGTTTGAAATGTTTTGCCACGGCGCGGTCAGGATTCAGGGTTTCTGCGCCACCACTTTGCCGTTTTGCCAGATGTAAATGGGCGTGCCGTGGGCACGGGCGGTCTTCCGTGCAACCTTGGCAGCACGTCGTAACGCGCGACCAACAGCGGTTGCAAAATCTTTGGCCGGCTTCTTCTGGCTTGTTGATTTCATCCGTGTGAATCCGTGTTCATCTGTGGTTAAAACAAATTCGACACCTCACCCTTAATCCCTCTCCCGTTCGAGGCGGAGAGGGAGGAGTCATAGCCCGAGTTTCTTGAACCGGTTGTTCACTTCCTTGAAATGGAAGTCGAGCGAGCAGAGTTTTTCGAGTTCGCCGGGCTTGAAATGTTTGGCCACGGCGGGATCGGCCTGGAGTTGTTCGACGAAGTTCGCGTCGTCGCGGCCAGCGTGTTTGACTTCCCAGGTTTGCATCGCCGCGTCCTGGCAGAGTTTGTAGGCGGCTTCGCGGGTGAGGCCTTTCTTGATGAGCGCGAGCAGGACGGTCTGGCTGTTCCACATGCCGAGCGAGAGGCCGAGGTTCTTCTTCATGTTCGCGGGATAAACGACGAGGCCGTCCATCAGGCGCGTGAGCAGGCCGAACATGTAATCGAGCAGCGTGCACGAATCGGGGAAGATAATGCGCTCGACGCTGCTGTGGCTGATGTCGCGCTCGTGCCAGAGGGCGACGTTTTCCAGGGCGGCGACGGCGTTGCCGCGCAACACGCGCGCGAGGCCGGTGAGGCGTTCCCAGGTGATGGGGTTGCGCTTGTGCGGCATGGCGCTGCTGCCCTTCTGTCCTTTGGTGAAGGCTTCTTCGGCTTCGAGCACTTCCGTGCGTTGCAAGTGGCGGAACTCCACGGCCCAACGCTCAATGCTTGCGCCGATGAGCGCGAGCGTGGTCTGGAATTCCGCGTGAATGTCGCGCTGGATGACTTGCGTGGCGATGGGCGCGGGACTTAATTCCAACTTTTTGCAGACAAATTCTTCAACGCGTGGCGACAAGTGCGCACTGGTTCCAACGGCGCCGCTGAGCTTGCCAACGGCCACCGTGTCTTTCACGCGAAGCAATCGCACCAGCGCCCGTTCAAATTCGCTGTACATCAGCGCCAGCTTGAGGCCGAAAGTCGTTGGTTCGGCGTGGATGCCGTGGCTGCGGCCGATACAGGGCGTGAACTTATGTTCCGTCGCGCGACGGGCAATCACGGGCAGCAACTCTTTCACGTCGGCAATGAGAATGTCGGCGGACTGAACCATCTGCACGGCGAAGGCGGTATCCACGATGTCGCTGCTGGTCAGGCCAAAGTGAAACCAGCGGCTCGCCCGGTGGTTCACTTTCTCCGCGACGGCTTCGGTGAAGGCGATCACGTCGTGGTTGCGTTCCTTCTCAATTTCCTTTGCGCGCCCGACCAAGGAGGGCAAATCGGCAAACCACTTGTCCGCGCCAGCTTTGATCTTCACGAAGTCGGCACGCGGAACGACGCCTTCCTTGACGAGCGCTTCGCTGGCGAGGAGTTCGATTTGCAGCCAGAGACGGAGCTTGTTTTCGTCGGTCCAGATGGCCCGCATTTCAGGGCGGGAGTAGCGCGTAATCATGCGCTGAGGTTACGTGAATCGTTAAAACGTTAAAACGTTAAATCGTCTTCACCGCGTGCGCGCTACGCTCCACGCTTTAACGATTCGAAGGTTCAACGTCGTAACGGCTGGCTTTCGCCGTCTTCACTGACTTACGTCAGCCGCTTGATCAATTCCTCCAGCCCGCCTTCCACCGGCTCGATTTCAATCGGTCCGGCGGGGCGCTTGGAATCTGCGGCGGGAACAGGTGGCCGTCCTTCCGGCGCAGCGGCACGTGTCGCCGGGCTGACGGGAAGCGGGACCGCGGGCGAAACATCGCTCCCGGCAGCCTCTTCGCGGTCGGGGGCTTCATCGTCCGCGTTGGGCAGATGCCATTGATTGCGTTTGGACATCCACGCTTGATAGCGTTCGAACGTCCACATGCCGGATTCAGCGCCGGTTTCCAACGCTTGGGGAAGCTTGAAGAAGTCGCGGTTGCGGATGAACGCCTTCACAGGGTGGGTCGAACGAAGTATCTCGCACTCGGGAAGGCGCAGATTCAAATCCTGGCGGTAGCGCAAACGCTGGCAGACCACGGCGACCAGGGAATCGGCCAATTGCGCCGCGATGTTGTTTTGGATCTCTGACGGAAACGCCAGCACCACGCGCTGCAGGGCCTCGGCACACGTGCCCGAATGGACGGTGGCAAGCACCAGATGGCCCGTCTCGGCCGCATTGAGGGTGAGCCGCATGGTTTCCGGTTCGCGCATTTCGCCGACCATCAGCACATCGGGATCTTCGCGCAACGCGTCCAGCAAGCCCTGCTCGAACGACGGTGTATCGCGGCCGACTTCGCGCTGCCGGATGAACGCGCGCCGGGCGCGAAAAATATGTTCGATGGGGCTTTCGATTGTCAGCACGTGACGCGCTTCGGTGAGGTTAACCTCCTGAATCAACGCGGCCAGCGTGGAGGACTTGCCACTGCCAGTCCCGCCGCTGACGAGCACCAAACCGGTTGTGGGCACGACGAGTTTTTTCAAATCCGGATGCAGATTCAACCGCTCAATCGTGGCCTGAAAGCTTGCGAGCAGACGGACGGCGAAGCCAACCCCGCGCGAAGTATGCATCACGTTGAAGCGGCAGCGCACACCCCCGATGGTTCGCGAGAAATCCGCCGACCGCCGCTCGACAAAGTGCGGCCAGATTTCCGCGCTAATGACTTCCCGCGCAAGTTCAAACAGAGTGTTGCCGGCAAGAGGTTCGCCCACCGTCCGCAAAGCGCCTCGCACGCGGAGGGCCGCGGGCAATCCCGGCTCCAGGTGCAAATCACTGGCGCCTTGCCGCTGAGCAGCAACAATCAATGCATCGAGAGTCATGGTTCGCTGGCAAATGTTATCGCTTTAATACACCTCGGCGAAAGAAAAGCTTCGCAAATTCCCGGTCGGCGACATCAACGCTTCTCGATTGTGTCATCACGGCTGCATGAAAGACGAGAAACGCGGAATGAAAAAGCCGAAACTTGCGGGGTGCGACCGACTGTGGAGCGTTCTGCACCCACCATCGCCTCAAAACGGATATGGCATCGTTTTGAGCCGTAACAGGATAGCGAGTCAAGGGTTAGGCTTGCCCGGATCCAGGCTGTGGGAGAAAGACGTCAACTGCCAGCAGTAACCGCCCCAGGGTCTGAGTCGGGCTGCGGTGTTAAGACCGGAGATTTCTTCTCGGCGGGCGAATTCGCAGCCGCATTCCTTGCCTTGTCAATGGCGGCCTTTTGCCGGGCCAGGCAACTCGGGCAGATACCGTGGGTGGTCTGCGTGTCGAACCCCCGCTCAAGGAATTCCCCCAGCCGAATCCAGTCCCCTTTGTGGTCAATACGGTGACACCACGAGCAGACGCGCGTGAAACCCTCAAGAAAGCGCGCGTGATTCAGCAACCGCCGGGTGCAAGAGGCGACGATGAACCAGACCCCAAGGACGAGCAGCATTTCCAGGGTGGATTCCCGGAAGTCCGAGATGTAGGGATGATCGCCAAGAACCCATTTTCGCAGACCGGTTGCTTCCACAAACCACGAGAGCCCGATTATGGCCAGGAAGCCCACGGCCTGATAGAATAAAATCCTTGAGTGCGACGCTTTGGTTTCCATGGCTATTTTACACAATGACGAAGACTTGATTTTTCGTAAGCACATCGCGGGCCGACTTATTTGATAAATTCGCCGCGACTCTTGTAAGGCGGCGGGCCCGGTTTTTTCCAAGTGAAGATTTCAGAAGCGATCGGACAGCCAGTACCGTGAAGCGTTTGATTTGTGACCACAACCATCCACGAAAAGGACAGCGCCCGCCGCAACTACCGCTTCGCCATTTTTTTGCGCGCAGCTTCGAGGGTCTTGCGCTCGCGCTCCGTCAGGCTTTGGATGCCGTGTTGGGAGATTTTGTCGAGGATGGGGTCCACTTCGCGGCTGATGAACTCATCCGCCGGAAGGTCCGCGGGCGACTCCGGCGAAGCTTGCAGCCAGGGTTTGGCGCGCAAAGAGGCTGCGCGGACCAATTCGCGCTTGCGTTGCCGGGATTGGAGCGGACGCCAGCGGCGCCACCGTTCGAACAAGCCTGCCCACGGCAGTTGCACGTAGTCCCGCGATCCAAACTTCACCCAGGCGATACCCGCGAGCATCCCGCCGAGGTGAGCGGCGTGGGCGATATGATCATTGCTCGGTATCACCAGAAGGATGACCGTCACCGCGATCATCAGCGGCAAAAAATAAACGGCGCGGCAAGGAATGACGAAGGCCAGATAGATCGTGCTTTGCGGGCTGAGCAACGCGAACGCGGCCACCAAACCACAGATGCCCGCCGAAGCGCCAACCATTGGCCCGGCAAAGCGGGACCAGACCAAGCCGAGCAGCACTTGGGCAAGCCCCCCGGCCAGTCCGCTGAGCAGATACAGCTTGAGGAAAGCGCGTTTTCCCAGGAACTCCTCCAGCGGGCGTCCAAAGGAGTAAAGAACCACCGAGTTCAAGACCAGATGCGCCGGTCCGTCGTGCAGGAACTGGAACGTGAGCAACTGCCAGACGAACCCCCTTCCCAAGCCCGCCAGGCTCAAGGCTCCATACTTAATGAATGCCGCTTCCGAATTCGCGCCGTTGGAGTGTTGCGCGAAGAAAACAACGATGTTGAGGACGAGAATGGTCAACCACATGGACCAAGCCAGCGGGGGGCGGTGACGATTCTCTCCCGCAGGGTCGCGCATGTAATAACGATCATCCAGGCCCATGGTGGATTGAAATTAGTCGCGGCCAGGAAAAGTTTCAACGGAGTTTTTTGGCGAATTGCTCCATGCGCCTCACCACCTCATGGACCGAAACCCCGGGTTTCAGTCCGGACCACCCCATCAGCCTCCCCGACGAGCACAGTTCTCATGCCGGGGCGGAGGCGGGAAATGGAATCGTGTTCTTCCGCGCCGAGAACCAGCAAAGCCGTCGAAAGCGCGTCGGTTTCCGTCGCGGAAGGCAGGACCACCACGGTGAGCAGGGCGCGGTTCACAGGTTGGCCGTTGCGCGGGTCAATGACATGACCGAGCATCCTGCCATCCGCCTCGAAGAATCTGCCCCACACGGCCGAGACGGACATGGCCTCGTCACGGAGGGAAACAGCACCCGGCCAGATGTCACGCGCAACCGTTACGCCGGGTGGCGTTTCGATGGCGACTTTCCAGGACTCCCCATCCGGTGGCTGGCCGATTGCAAAGACGGTGCTCGTGCCGCCGTGAATCAGTGCGCTGGTAATGCCTGTTTCGCGCAGAACTTCCGCCGCCTGTCCGACGGCGTAGCCCTTGCCAATGGCGCCCAGATCGAGCATCACGCCATCGCGTGCGAAGCGCACCGTGCGGTTTTCAGCGTCGAGTTGGACGTGTTGCATGCCAATCCTGGCGCGGGCCTCGGCGACTTGTTCAGCGGTCGGCATTTTGCCGGTGCCGCCCATAAAACCCCAGCAGCGCACGAGCGGGGCGATGGTGATGTCGAAGGCGCCTTGGGTCTCGGCATGCAACTGTTGCGCGTGCTGGAGCAGCGCGAACAATTCCGGGGTGACCCGCACGGCTTCGCGGGCAGCACGGGCGTTGAGTTGGGCAATCTCGCTGCCGGGACGGTAGAGGCTGAGTTGATTTTCCAGCCGGTCAATTTCGTTCAACGCCTCCTCGCCGGCAGCGCGCAGCGCGATCGCATCATCGCCGTGGAGGACCAGCTCAAACCGCGTCGCCATCGCGTGGCGAGCGAGGGTGACGGTTTGCATGGTAGGCGGAGTAAATGGTTAAATGAGTTAAACCGGTTAAATAAGTTGCAAGTCGCGCGACTCGTCCCTCATTTAGCCATTTAACTTTTCAACTCATTTAACTCCACCCTCATGAAAGCGGTAGCGTGCCGTAGGTGATCGGTTTGATTTCCTTGCCGTCACCCGTGGTGACCTTGCGGGTTTTCTCATCGAACAGGCAAGCGGTTTTCAGCCGTTCGGACATTTCCGCGAGCGAGATGACCACTTGCGCGCGGATGGCCAGATCAATGTTGCAATTTGGCTGCTTGTTGGCGCGGATGCTATCGAGCCAGTTCTTGTGATGCACGTCGAAGTCTTCGATGGGCTTGAGGCCGTCGAACGATACGTCGTCAACTTCATCGGCGAATTCCTTTTCCGGGAGGAGTTGAATGCGCTCGCCGGACGTACCGATTTCCAACGTCGCCTGATGACCGCGTATGGCGAAGCCCGGGGTTCGGGCCGCGACCCCGCCGGCGGTAATTGTCATCAGCAGGCCACTCGGGAACTCGGCAACGACCTGAATGTGTTCGGGCGAGTCGCGCTCCAACGAACCCGGCGTGCCCGCATCCGAATGGATGCTTTTGGTGCCAACGCAAACGACGCGCGCAGGAAATTCCGGTTTGCCCGTGGCCAGCATCAAGGGCAGCAAACGATGCGGCACGAGGTCGCCCAACAATCCCGCGCAGTACGGATAAAACTTTCGCCAGCGGGCGTAGTGCTCGTCGTTGAAGGGCCGTTTCGATACCGGGCCAAGCCATTTGGCCCAGTCAATCGCGTCGGCGGTCATTTCCTTTTCAACGGGCGTCTTGTTCCATTCGCCCTCCTTGCTGTTGCGGCAATAATAGCCCTGCGCCCAGACCAACTGGCCGATCTTGCCGGCCTGAATGAGTTCCGCGGCCTTGTGCCATCCCGCAGCGGAGCAACCCTGTGATCCGATTTGTAAAATCTTGCCCGTCTTCTTCACCGCGTCATGAACGGCGAAGCCCTCGTCGAGATAGCGCGACACCGGCTTCTCGCAATAGACGTGCTTGCCCGACTCCAGCGCGGCGATGACGGCGGGCGCATGAATCGGGTCGTGCGTGGCAACCACCACGGCGTCAATGTCCTTGCGCTCAAGGAGCTTTTGATAATCAGCGTAGGTGTCCACCTTGGCGCCGGCATTGTCCTTCTCAATGAGCGCTTTGGCCGTGTCAATGCGCTTGGCCCAGACATCGCAAACAGCGGCTTGCGCGATATTGTTCCCGGCGGCGCTCTTTTTCAGATAGGCAACATGAATGTTCAGGCCCTGATTCCCCACACCAATGTAGCCGATAACTATGCGGTCGTTGGCGCCGATGACCTTGCCGGCGGCGGGCGCCTGGCCATGGAGCGTGCGTTTGAAAAGGGGTGCCGCAGTGACAGCCGCCGTGGCGACAGCGGCTTTCTTGAGGAACTCCCGGCGTGTGGCCGGGTTGGCGGAGGCTGGGATTGATTTCGTTTCCATAAAAGACAGTTTGTTTCAGTTACCAGACGCAAAATAGCGCGAGGAAATTCGGGGTCAATCATTCAATGCGTTAAAAAGCGTTGGAGCGTTGGAGCGTTGAAGCGAGAGAAGGCGTTCACACCTTATCGCACGGACTACGCTTTAACGCTTCAACGCTCTAACCACCTCGCACGCGCCACCACAACATCAATTCAAGTCCGGTGCGATTCGGGTAGGACCGCGGCACCCATTCCTCCTTCAGGTCGAAGTGCGGCGAAAACCACTGCCGCAATTCCTTGCGCGTCGTGCCAAAGGGCGGGCCGTCCTTGTCCGGGATGAGGTAATTGACCGCGAGATATTGCCCGCTGGGTTTGAGCCAGCGCGATACCGCCCGCACATAGAACTCACGTTGCGCAGGGTCAATCGCGCAGAACAACGTGTGTTCGAAAAGCCAGTCAAACGGAAATGGCGGTTCATCGCGCAGAAAGTCCGCCACCCGGAATTCCGCGCGCAAACCAGCGGCGCGCGTCCAATCCGTTCCCAATTGCACTGCGCTGGACGCGATGTCGTAGCCGTAGGCACGAAAGCCGGCCTTCGCCCACTCGCGCACGTCGTGGCCGGTGCCACAGCCCGGCACGCACACGGTTTCGCCCGGCAACTCGCGATGCGCCGCCAGGAAATCCACCAAGCCCGGGGACGGGGCGCCTTTCTCCCAAGGCATGTCCTTGGTTCGGTAACGAGTTTCCCAGTAGGCTTCGCTCATGGATTTACGATATGCGATTTACGATTTACGCGCCGTCATTCCGAGGGACGCGTCAATCGCAAATCATAAACGGATTTGTCCATCCACCAATTCCACAACCTTCGGCGCTTGCGCGGCCACGTCCGAATCGTGCGTCGCGATGATCAGCGTCGTGTTCTTCTCCGCGCGCAGGCGGACCAGCAACTCGATGATTTCTCCGCCCGTGTGCGAATCGAGATTGCCCGTCGGCTCGTCGGCCAGAATCAACTCCGGCTGATTGATCAACGCACGGGCAATGGCCACGCGCTGTTGTTCGCCGCCCGAAAGTTCGTAGGCCTTGTGGTCCATGCGCTCCTTCAACCCGACACGCGCCAGCAAATCGCGCCCGCGAGCTTCGGCCTCGGCTGCCGGCAATCGCGCCATCCGCGCGGGCAAACACACATTCTCCAGCGCGTCCAGTTCCGGTAACAAATGGTAGGCTTGAAACACAAAGCCAATTTTCCGGTTGCGCAACCGCGTCTGTGCGCTCTCCGACAGACGCGCGAGATTTTCGCCGTCAAACCAGATTTCGCCCGCGTTCGGCGTATCCAGTCCCCCAAACAAATGCAACAGCGTGCTCTTGCCCGCGCCCGACGCGCCGCGCAACGCAAGAAAATCGCCGCGCAAGATTTCCAGGCTCACATCGCGCAAGACTTCGAGTGTTCGCCTTCCCATGGCGTAGGATTTGGTCACCGCGCGGGCAGAAAGCAGCGGTCCGCTCATGGCAGGCCTCCGCTGAAATTCAAAACATCCAACCTCCAACATCCAACATTGAACCTCCAATGAATTGCCGAACCCCGCGCCCTTGGGCGTTGGATGTTGGATGTTGGATGTTGGATGTTTCCCAATTCCTTATTCATGCCGCAACGCCTCCACGGGGCTGAGGCGGCTTGCGTATCTCGCCGGAAACGCCGCCGCCAACAGGCAAATGATCAACGATCCGCCGCAGATGATCGCGATGTCACCGGGCACGATAAGCGCGGGCAGTTGGCTGAATCCGTAAACATCGGCCGGGAAAAGCTGAATGCCCGTCGCCCGCCGCATCTGCCCGAGAAACTCGTTGCGATACGCGATTGCCAGCAAGCCCAGTCCCAGACCCGCCGCCACACCCAGCACACAGACGATCAGGCTTTGACCAAGGAACACCCACATCACCTGCCGGTTGGAAGCCCCGAGCGCCTTCATCAGCCCGATCTCGCGCGTCTTCATCACAATGAACGTGATCAGCGTGCACGTGATTCCAAACGCCGCGACAATCACGATGAAGAACAGGATATAAAGCATGACGTTTTTTTCCACCAACACGGCCATCATGAGCGGGCTTTCCTCCATCCAGGTCCGCACCACGAATTCGCCGCCGAGCGTCCGCTCCAATTCGTCCGCGACCCGCTGCGCCTGATACGGATCGTTCAGCACAACCATCAAGCCATGCACGCTGTCGCTGTCTTCGAGATCGTAAAACGCCTGGGCGTTCTCCAGCGAAGCAATGACGACGGACGAGTTGAACTCAAAGTAACCCGCGTCGAAGATGCCGCGGATTTCATAGTCAGACGGCGGCCGGACCACTTCACCTTCCTTGCCGCGGTTCTCTTTCGCCTTTTTCAAGTCTTCTGGCGAATAGACCGCCACGCGATCACCGACGTGCAAATTCAGGTTTTCGGCGAGCACGGTGCCGACAACCAACCCGTGGCGATCGAGGTCGAACTTTCCCGCCACGATGCTCGACGGCAAAATGCTCACGTTGCCCTCTGTTTGTGGATCCACGCCCCGGACCATCGGCGCGAAGACCATTGGCTGACCAGAAGCCGGTTGCGTTTCCAGGAGTACTTGGGCCAGAACAAACGGCGCGACGCCTTTGACATTCCGATTCGACGCCACGGCGCTGGCGACCAGGGCGTAGTTCTCCATTGTCTTGCCGCGCGCGAAGACTTTGAGGTGTGCGTTGAAACCGAAAACTTTTTCCTTTAAATCGCGGTCGAACCCGCTCATCACGCTGATCACGATGATGAGCACCGCCACGCCGAGCATGACGCCGATGATGGAAATCAGGGTGATGATCGAAACGAAAGTCCGTTTGGGCCGCAGATAACGCAGGGCCAGCAGCAATTCAAACGGCAGTCGCGACATGGGCGGCAGGCTAGACAGGGGGTGACGGTGTGTCAACGAACGGGCGCTAAGGAGCGGGCGGGGACCTGCCCCCGATGGATCGTTTGTGAATTACTTTTCCTTGCATCCAACCTGCCGGCGCCTACGCTCGACCCGGGATTGTTGGAAGTCACAACCCCGGCAACTTCAAAGGCAAACCAAAAGTCGTGGGCAAAGTCGTTGTCGGTAAGCCCGGCGCCCGCAAAGCCGCCACGGATGCCACCAGGCCGGTGCCGACCAAGAAGGCCTTCTACCTGGCCGGCAAAGTCGTTGCTTTCCAGGGCCAAGCAGGCCCATTGCAGACTCGCAAACCGCGGGCGGCGAGCGACCAGAGGATTGACAAGAATTCGCAAACGGCTCACTCTGCGAGCGGACTCACATGAACAGCGCACAGTACCGGACCTTCAACTTCGTCAGCCACGTCTGTGCTCGTTTGCTTTTCATTGCCATGGCCTGTGTGCTTTTCGCAAGCGCGCCGATCTTGTTGGCCGCTGAAGAAAGCAACCCCATCATCACAGACGCCGCCAAGGTGGGGGAGGGAACGATCACCAACGACGCGTTCCGAGCCTTTCTCCATCTTCAAGAACAGCTCCACGCCACGCAACTGGCTCTGGAACGCAATCGCCAGGAATCCGAAGCCCTCGCCGCCCGCAACGCCGAAGCCGTCGCGGCGCGGTTGCAACTCATCGAACAAGCGATATCCGCGCAACGCATGCGCGACGCGGAAGCCATGCAGAGCGCGAACCGGCTGCTGTTGATCGTCGCCGGCTCGTTTGCTGGCGTCGGTTTCATCGCGATGCTGCTGACGGCGTATCTCCAGTGGCGCGCCGTGAACCGCCTGGCGGAATTCATGGCCCTGGTGCCCGTCGCCGGACGAACGGCGTTAACCGCGCCCGGGGCGACCCAGATGCAACTGGTCGGCGCCGGAGTCACGGAGCAATCCAGCGCCCGGCTGTTCGGCGCTTTGACCCGTTTGGAAAAACGAATTCTCGAACTGGAACACACCACGCATACGCCGCTCGTGGACAGTTCCATTTCACCCGCTGGCTCGGGAGTGGCCAGCACGGTGACACAGGCAACATCCAGGACTGAGCCAAACGGGTCCACCCAGAGCGACCACGTTGCGTTGCTGCTCGCCAAAGGCCAGTCGCTGCTAAATCTGGACAAAGCCGGCGAAGCGCTGGCCTGTTACGACGAAGTCCTGGCGGAAGTGCCGAATCATCCCGAAGCGCTCGTCAAAAAAGGCGTGGCGCTGGAGCAACTGCGACAGATTGATGACGCTCTGCGCTGCTACGACAGCGCCATTGCTGCCGATAGTTCGCTGACCGTCGCCTACCTGCAAAAGGGCGG
>CAZNOE010000122.1:0-11920 GCA_964574525.1 uncultured Bifidobacteriaceae bacterium | reverse complement strand
TCAATGCCGATGCGGCCGCCCTGTGCCGCACATGCCGCAGGACTTGGGCTTTCCTGTGCAGACCGGCGCTTCGCTGCCCACTCCCGCAGTGGACGAGGCGAACACGGATAATCGCTTGGTCAGCTTGCTCGAACCACAGTGCGGACACTTCATGCCTTTCCACTCCCGTGAACGCACCAGGATTTCGCTGTCCCTCTCGCACTTCTCGCAATGAAACTCGTAAATCGGCATGTCGGAAGGATAGTCAGCCGCGCGGAAAAGCTCAAGGCGTTTGGCCCGCCGCTTCCGGCTTGATGCCGCGCAGGTGTTCGTCGAACCAATCGGCGAAGATGGGAAGGTCTTTTTCGATTCCGGCCCAGCCGTGTTGCTTGCCTTCACGCACTATGAGTTTCGCTTTGACTCCCAGTTCCTTGCACCGCTTCACGAACTGTTCCGCCTGGTAAATCGGCACGAGCTTGTCGGCGTCACCGTGGATTATGAGGAGGGGCGGCGTGTTCGAGTGGGCGAAATAAATGGGCGAGATTTCGCGGCCTAAATCCTGCCGGCCCTCGGCGGTGTCCGAACGCGGACCAAAGCCGGATTTGAAACCCTTCAGCGTGCCGACACCCACCGCGTCCTCACCGGGCTCGCCATAGTTGAGAAAATCCGTGGGCGGGAAAAAACACGCGACGCATTGGATTTCGCTGCTCTCGCGGTCAATCGGGTCTTTCGCGTCGGCCTTTCCCTTGCCGCCCTTCACCGCCATCGTCAACGAGAGATGCCCGCCCGCACTGCCGCCGGTGATGCCCAGCTTATTCGGATCAACGCCGTACTTCGCGGCGTTGTGCCGGATGAAACGCACCGCGCGGTTGATGTCCTCGACGATTTCCGTGACGACGAATTTCGGATTCGAACCATGCACGACCGTAAAAACGGTGTAGCCACGATCCAGAAACGGACGACACCATCCGACATTGATCGCCTCATGCGACGAGAACCACCCGCCGCTCACCATGAAAACAATTCCGGCGCCATTGGGCTTTGTGGGTTGGAACACGTCGAGTGTCAGCGCCGTGCCGAACTTGCGTCCGTAGATCACGTCCTCGGTGCGTTTGAAGGAAGGCTCGTTCGTGGATTGCGCGCCGGCCACAATTGCCGCCGTCAGAGAAAGGAACAGAAGAAGTTTTTTCATAGTTGAATTCTGCGCGCGTTTGGCCGGCGCCTCTCATTAGCGTTCCAAAAAATCTCGCCCGCCGACCGCTGAATATGCTAACTCCTTCCGCCTGTAAAACCAAATGTTGAGAACTGGTCATCGTCCGGCGCAATACGGTAGTCCCACCGAAGCCCAAGCGTGCTGCGCTCTCTCCATGGACCAACCCACCCCTGACCCCTCCCAGGAGGGGCACGGCGATGGCGCGTCTACTGTCTTGCTCCCCTCCTGGGAGGGGCTGGGGGTGGGTTTATGGCATCAATTTTGCGCGCGCGGGCTGGTGTTGTGGGCCGCAGTCTTATTCATGGTCCTGGCGCTCCCGACGCGCGGGGATGAGCAGACTTACGTCGTCCAGCGCAACGACTCGCTCTACAGCATCGCGCGGCGCTACGGAATTTCCGCCACGCAACTCGCCGGGCGCAACGGCCTGACGCGAAACGCCCAACTCTACGTCGGACAACATTTGATTCTTCCCTCGAAGTCAACTGCGCCCTCAAGTGAGCGCGCCACACCGGACGCCACGATTCAGAAGGCCATTGACAAAGCCCCGGTCGCGCCGCGCCGGTGGAGATACGTCGTGGTTCATCATAGCGGCGCGGACCGGGGGGATTTGAAATCCATTGACCGCTACCACAGGGAGGAGCGGCATATGGAGCACGGCCTGGCGTATCACTTTCTCATCGGCAACGGCAATGGCATGCGCGATGGCGAAGTCGCCGTGGGCGACCGCTGGCGCGAACAGCTCGCCGGCGGCCATCTTCACAGCGAGGCGCAAAACAAAATCGCCATCGGCATCTGTCTGATCGGGAATTTCGACGAAGACAAACCCACGGCCCGGCAGATGCAAAGCCTCACCGCGTTGACGGAAGCGTTGCTGAAACGCTGCAAACTTTCCCCGAGCGCGGTGTGGACCCATCAACAGATCAACGTGGTGAGAACCCGTTGCCCAGGAAAGAATTTCCCCACCCGAAGTTTTATCAAAGGGCTTCGCTCGGCGCGGTAAGCCGAATATTTCATGCGCATCGGGGGGAGCGCACGCCTCTGGCGTGCCGGTTGCGGCGTCCCGCCGCAACCTTCGTCCATCTGACCCTCTGGATTGCAGAGCGCATTTCTGAAGCTAGAGAACGAAGCCGACGGCGCGACGCCGTCGGCAGCACGCGGGACGCGCGCGCTCCCCAAAAAGTCACGCCCGAAGGTTTGCGAGGAATTCAGCGCGCAAATCCTGCGTCAGGCTCACTCCCTGCGGCGGCGACTGAGGAAACAATTTTCTTGGACAAAGCGGGTTCACCCGGCGGGTGATCCCTTCGACTTTCGCAACTTGTTCTTATCTGTGTGCATCTGTGTCCATCTGCGGTTTCGACTGTTTTTTAGGTTCATTGGCGCTCACCACAGCCCACGCGGCGTTGTCCCGGTTTTTTTTGCAAAACTCAACGTGCGTTGCGGTCCTTCTGGCACCACACCAGATAGATGATCGGCAGGATGCCCGCGGTACTGAAGATCGCGAGGCAGATAAACCAGGCGAGCTGGTTGTTGCGCGCGCTCTTCCACATGCCGATCACCTTCCAGACGCCGTCCCAGAGCGCGACCAGAATCAGCAGGGGTATCAGCACGCCAAGCCAGACGGGGAACGAATGTGCTTCCATATTCACCGCCCCGGGGTAATTCCAAGCCGCCGCGGCGTCAAGGCCAATGCGGCTTTAGGCTGCATTATGGCTTTGCTTTTTCCTGAAACAACTTGATGATGCCATCGGTAATATCCAGCACCTCGCCGGTCGTTCGATAGAGAACAGCCGAACGTGAGAAATGCTCATCACTTGAGTCCACGACCAAGTCGAAACGATCCTTCACGTATTCAGCAATCAACTTGTCGGTTGAGAATTGCTCCCGATATTGCGAAGCCTGACGATTGCGTCGGTCAAGAATCTCCGCTATTGGCGCTTTTGCTGTGGCCACTCGATTAGACAAAGCTTCGTAGTCCTTGTCAGGCGTCGAAACTTCCGAAGCGAACGCCCTCGGCGGAAGCCTCATCCTCATCGAGTCCATCTGTTTGCGCATCAATTCGGATTGTAATGCCTCAAACTGACGAATCTTCTCTTCAACTTCAGGCGATAACGCCTCTGACTTTTTGGCTTCCTCCATTTTGTTGCGACTCCATTGTAAGACGGCGGACTCAATTGTACGCTTGTTGGCGAATGCCCAACGCACTGTGTCAGGTCGCTTGCTTGCCAATTCACTCTTGATGGCTTGCAACTTGTGCAAGACCTCGCGTTGGCTTTCTTCGCGACGACCGCATCCAACTAGGATCAAGCATGTTGCTAGCAGTAGATGTGTTTTCATAGTGGTGGCGATTAGTCAGGAAAGATTTGTCTGTTATTGGGTATTGGCCGGGCAAACTGGGAAAACCTTTCCACCGTTCATAGGGCAAAATTGGGACCAAGGGAAAGGCCGGTCAAGACAGATCGAAGACGGTGTTGCCCAAAAACCCGATGCGGCGGTTGAGGCCACATCGGGTTGGGTGAAATCCAGTGGGGGGGCATCTCACTTTTTGGGGAGGTAACGCCGCGCTGCGAAAGATGGACGCACGCTCGCCCTCGCCCCGGCCCTCGCCCCCGGGGAGAGGGAGAATCGTTCGCCGCTTAGTTTGAAATTTCGTGCGACTGGATTTGCCACACACGCATCGGCAAACCAGAGTTGTGCGAGTGCTGTTCCCTCTCCTGGGGGAGAGGGCCAGGGTGCATTCCCATTGAAATAAGGATTTCATGTTTAGAACACGATTTTTCGGACACGCCGCTGGTAATGGTAGGAACGGGACGGCGAGAACTTCCGGCGGGCTACCGCTCGCTTTGGTCGTACGCTTACCGGATTGGCTTGAAACCACGCCGTCAACTCGGTCAATACTTCCGCAGCCGGCCGCCGGTGGGTCAGCAGTTCAATCAGCCGGTACTTGAGCGCATGCAAACTCACCGCGCGATTCACCTGCGCCGGCTGCTGCCGCCCGGCGGTGCGCGCGGCCAACTGCGCCTGCGCGGCGCCCACCACCACGCTCTCCACATTGCCCAACAAAACGGTCGCGGCAAAATCCTGCTCGACCGCCGCCACCGTCTGGCCGCTGCAGTGCTCCAAGTCCAGACGCCCTTTCAAGCGACCGTAATACGTCTCCTGACCCCAGCGCTGCCAATACACCGGACCGAACGTTTCGGTGGGTTCGGTCGTTTCGTCCAACAACGAGGTGGCCAGTACTTCCAACTCCCCGCTCTTCAAGCGCACCGTCACCAGCCGCACGGTCAGTTCCAGCGGCCAGCCCTGCGCGCGGCACTCGGCCCGCACCGACTGGGGGGCCGCCAGCGTCACGACCAGGCTCACCTCCGCCTCATTGCGGACGAACAACTGCTGCACTGCCGCGAAACTCCCGCGCGAAGCCCGGCTCACGAAATGCGCGCCCGCCGCCCGTACCGCCACCAGCCACCGATAGCCGGTGTAGCCCCGGTCGTTGAGCACCACATCGCCCGGCGACACGCCCGCCAGGTGGGCCTGCGCCAGTTCGGTTTCCGCCACCGTCGAGGCGACCAACTGCGCGTCCAGTCCCACTTGATTGAGCACATCGTAGAGCACCGACACGCGGCCCTGCGGATAGCGTTCCAACGGCCCGTGATGATTGGCGCACTGCACCCAGCCAAAGGCCTGGCCCACGGCCGCGTGGCTGGGCAGTCGCACCAACGAACTGTCCACGCTCAAGAGCCGATAGCCGTGCCAACGCTGCACCAATCCCGGATGGGCCGCGCCGTAGACCGTCTGCAGCACCGTCTGGTTGAGTTCGACAAAAGCACTGGCGCACAGTTTGGCCCGGGCGTGGGTGAGCGCCCCGGCGCTCAAGGACGGCGGCGCGACTCCTTGGCTCAGTTGCCAGATGAACTCCTGCGCATGCGCCTGCAGCGACTTCAAACTTTTCTGGAGCACCAAGAGCATGAGCACCGGAAAGGTCAACACGCACTCCCGGGTGAAATCCGGGGCCCGGCGCCGATGCCGAGCGCAGAACCCGGGGGCGATGAGAGTTTGCCGGAGTTGTTCGATGAGCGCCAGTGCCCGTTGAGAGCCATGTCATGTCGCATCCCCAGTGTACAAGCAGAATGTATTTACTTTGTACATTCAAAAACATCACATCGTCATCCAGTTTCAATGGCTGTGGGGCCAGGGTGAGGGCGAATGTTCCACCACTCTCTCCTCCGTCTTCAATCGTAAACATCGAAGAAGCACCTTTTCATTCACACATTGAACTTGAACAGCAGCACGTCGCCGTCGCGCACCACGTAGTCGCGGCCTTCGTGCGAGTAATGCCCGGTTTCCCGCGCGCGCGCGACCGAGCCGAGGTCCGTGAGTTCCTTCCAGTTCACGCGCTCGGCTTTGATGAAGCCGCGCTCGAAGTCGGTGTGGATCGTGCCCGCCGCGCGCGCCGCCGTGGCGCCGCCGTGAATGGTCCAGGCGCGGACTTCCTTTTCGTTGAACGTAAAAAAAGTGCGCAGGCCGAGGAGTTGGTAGGTGCTGCGAATGAGCGCGGCGATGCCGGATTCCTTCACGCCCAGTTCCGCCAGATACTGCGCCGCCTCGTCCGGCGAGAGATCGGCCAGGTCGCTCTCCAATTGCGCGCAGATGACGACGGTGTCACAGGCGTGATGCGTCCGGGCGTATTCGCGCACTTTGGCGATGTGCGGGTTGGTGTCGGCGGCGGCCAGTTCGTTTTCCTTCACGTTCGCGGCAAAGATCGTGGGCCGGGCGGTGAGGAGGAAACAATTTCGCGCCAGTTCCCATTCCTCTTTGGCAAGATGCAGCGTGACGGCGGGTTTGCCGGAATTGAGGTGAGGCTCGATCTTGTCAAGCACGTGGCTTTCGGCGATGGCGTGTTTGTCGGCGCCCTTCAGTTCCTTGCTGATCTTCTCGCGGCGGCGGCGCAACGCCTCGAGGTCCGCCAGCACGAGTTCGGTCGTCACGATCTCGATGTCGCGGATCGGATCCACGCTGCCAGTGACGTGGATGATGTCCGGGTCCTCGAAGCAACGCACGACTTGCACGATGGCATCCACCTCGCGGATGTGGCTGAGGAATTTGTTGCCAAGTCCTTCGCCCTGCGACGCGCCTTTGACGAGGCCGGCGATGTCCACAAACTCGATCACCGCGGGAATGATGGTGTTGACCCTGGCGATCTTGGCCAGCGGTGCGAGCCGCGCGTCGGGCACGCTGACGACGCCGAGGTTTGGCTCGATGGTGCAGAACGGATAATTCGCCGCCGGCGCCTTGTGCGAACGCGTGACGGCGTTGAACAAAGTGGATTTGCCAACGTTGGGCAGCCCGACGATTCCGGCTCTGAGCATAATTGAAAAATTGGGGAGTAAATTCAGCGGGAGACGGACTGCGCCCACGGATTAAACACTGGGCGAAAGAAATCGCGCCCATTCCTTGTCACCACCGTCAGCCCGTAATGAATCGCGGTGGCTTCAATCTGACTGTCGAGCACGGAGAGATTGCGACCGCGCTTCCCGGCTTCGGCCACGAGTCGCCCCCATTCCACCGCCACGCCTTCAGTAAAGTCCAGAATTTTGTCCGCATAATCTTCGCGCAAGAACTTTAGCGCCCGCTCCAGCGAACGCCGCCGTTTGCCTTCGGGCATCCGCTCCACCCCCGCGACCATTTCGCCAATGCTGATGATGGCCGATTCAGGTTCGTTTTCCGCCAGCCAATCGAGCAGGCCGGGGAACGGGTTGGGCTTGGAAAGTTCGGAAAGCGTGTTGGTGTCGAGCAGCCAATTCACCACGCCACCTCCCGCACCCGCTCGCGTTTGCGTTCAAGCCGGAGCCCGCTTAGCCGGCGCAAATGCCACGCCAGCGATTTCTTCGGCGTGCGAACGTGGCGCAGGACAATGTCGCCATTGGAAAGCTCGAAGAGCAGAAAATCATCGCCCGCGCGAAACTTGTGTCGCTCGCGAATCGGGCGCGGAATAACCACCTGGCCCTTGCTGGAAATGGTTGTCGTCACTCCGTAAGGATGTCTTACGGCGTTTGACTGTCAAGCCGTTGCCCTGGCTTCCTCCACCGCATCCCGGATCATTTGCTTGAACTTATCAACGCCAATGTCGAATCCGGCGGCGATGGGCAGCACGGGCGTCTTGCGGACGCGGCGCTTGAACTTCTTCAGATTCTCCTCCGCCGCCGGCTCATCCATTTTGTTGGCGACGACGAGACGCGGTTTATCGAGCAACGCGGGATCGTAAAGCTCCAGTTCCTTGCGCAGCTTCTGGTGATCGTCCCACGGCGCGCGTCCGTCCGTGCCCGCCATGTCGAGCAGCAACACGAGTATCTTGCAACGCTCGATATGGCGCAGAAACGTGTGACCGAGGCCGACGTTTTGGTGCGCGCCTTCAATCAACCCCGGCACGTCGCACACGGTGAGGCGGTGAAAGTCTTTATACTCGACGATGCCGATTTGCGGGTGGAGCGTCGTGAAGGGATACGGCGCCACCTTCGGTCGCGCGCGGGAAATGGCGGTGAGCAGCGTGGACTTGCCGGCGTTGGGATAGCCGACCAATCCCACCTCCGCAATGATACGCAGCTCGAACAGGAATTCGCCCTCGTCGCCCGGCTCACCCGGTTGCGCGAAGCGCGGCGTCTGGCGCGCAGCAGTGGCGAAATTGCGATTGCCCAAGCCGCCGCGACCGCCTTTGCACAAAACAAACTGTTGGCCGTGCTGAGTCAGGTCAGCGACCAATTCGCCTTTTGAGTGCGGACCTGGCGGATTGGGTCCAGCTTCCCTGGACAAATCCACTTCTGTCGCGCGCGCGTCTCCCGCATGGCGAATCAAAGGGCGACGACTGCCGCTGACGATGAACCCGGCCTGTTCTTCGGTTTCATCTGCTTCTTCGACCGGCTCCGCTGCACCGGCCGGCGAATTCAATTTCCAGACGAGCGTGCCGCAGGGGATTTTGACGACAAGGTCCTTGCCGGCGTGGCCGTCCATCCCTTTGCCTTTTCCGAATTCGCCGTCCTTGGCGAGCAGGCGCGGCTGATAATATTGCGCGATTAGGTTGTTGAGATCGTGGTCGGCCTGCAAAATCACACTGCCGCCGCGCCCGCCGTTGCCGCCGCTCGGGCCGCCCTTGGGAATGTAGGCTTCGCGATGGAACGCGACACAACCTTTGCCGCCGTGACCCGCCCGCGCGTAGATTTTGATTTCGTCAACGAACATGTGTTTTCCGTTCCTAATCTTAATCCTTTCATGACTGGAACCATGCAGTCCGAAGGGAGCGCCCGCGTCACGCGGGCTGTCGTCGCCGTCGCGGCAACGACTTCAATCCTCTAACTCTTTTCCGCACCAAACAGTGGCCTAAGATAGTTGGACGAGTGTGTTCGGCGTGACGCCGAACACCGCACGCCGGAGGCGTGCGCTCCTGGTTCCAACTGCATTGTTCCGTTCTTAATGTTAATCCTCCAGCCGAACACAGACTAAGAGAAAGATTACGATCAAGATTAAGAGAACAAAAAAAGGCGAGGCCGCGAAAGCCCCGCCATGAATTGGTTTGCGAAAGCTAGTTCGCCGCGGTCGTGGCTTCCGTAACAATGTTCACGCGGCGGCCATTCTGGTCGAAACGTACTTTGCCGGCCTTCAGCGCGAAGAGCGTCCAATCGCGTCCTGTGCCGACGTTCTGGCCGGCGACAAATTTGGTGCCGCGTTGCCGGATGATGATGCTGCCGGCGGTAACGGTTTCGCTGCCGTACGCTTTTACGCCCAGCCGTTTGCTGACGCTGTCGCGCCCGTTGCGGACGCTGCCTTGACCTTTCTTATGTGCCATAAAAAGTTGATGGTTGAAAGTTGAGAGTTGAGAGCGTCCTTGGAATCAAGCGTTGATCGTTGTGACCTTCACCACGGTCAATTCCTGCCGGTGGCCGATGCTCTTATGATAGCCTTTGCGGCGTTTCATCTTGAACGTAAGTTTCTTCTCGCCGCGCTTGTGTTCTACCACGTCCGCTACCACGGTGGCGCCGGTGACGGTGGGCGAACCCACGGACACCTGGCCATCGTTGTTGACCATTAGCACGCGGTCAAAAGTGACGGACTGCCCGGCTTCAATGGCCAGGCGTTCGATTACCAGCGTATCGCCCGCGGCGACGCGATATTGTTTGCTTCCAGTTTCCAGAACAGCGTACATAAAGTTTCCCCAAAGGGGCAGCGATAAAACCAGAATCGCGGCGGAGTGTCAACGCCGGATTTGGCGAAATTGGGCTTGCCAGCCGGCGGGGTGGACGGAAAATCGCCCGCGTGATAACTCCCGCCGCACAGCGCTGCCCGCAAGATCAGGCACATCCCAAACGTCCGCCGACAGTCGCCAGGCGGGTGAAACCCGTTCTCGCGGCTGCGCTCCTTCTGCTGCCCCTGTTCGGATGTTCCACCTTTAGCCGTGACTGGAAAAAAGCTGCGCATCAACCGGCTTCGGTTGATTCAATGGAAGGCCGGTGGGAAGGGAAATGGCTCAGCGAAGTCAACGGGCACAACGGCAAACTTCGCGGCTTGCTGTCGCGCGAAAGTGATGGGCGCTATGTGGCGCGATACCGCGCCACCTATGGCAGGATTTTCCACTTTAGCTACACGGTGCCGCTGACGGCTCAGCCGCATTACGGCGGATGGGAATTCGATGGCGAGGCGGACTTGGGGAAGATGGCCGGGGGCGTTTATTACTATGAGGGCCGCGCGTCGCCGACGAATTTCTTTTCGACCTATCGCTCGAAATACGACCACGGCACTTTTGAGATGCACCGGCAGAACGAGAAGGCGAAGATGGAAGATGGACGATAGAAGATGGCAGATGCGGCCATCGCGATCCTCCACCTTCCATCATCCATTCTCGATTCTTGTTACGCACGGTCGCCACAGCGAAGAATTAATCATGAAACCAAGTTCAATTCTCTGCATCAGTGCCCTCCTGTTGGCCTGGCTCAACCCCCTCGCTCAAGCCCAACAAGCGAAACCTGCGGCGACCCTTGCCGAATTGCAGCAACGACTCGCCGACCACGTCGCGCAGCCGCAGTTCGCCGCGGGCATGTTGGGCGTGAAAGTTTTCTCGCTCGAAAGCGGCAAGACGATTTTCGAGCACGACGCGGCGAAACTCCTCAGCCCCGCGTCCAACAGCAAACTTTACACGGTCGCGCTCGCGCTGGACCAGTTCGGCGGCGATTACCGCATCAAGACTTCGCTCTACTCCGGGGCGCGGCCCAACCAATCCGGCATTCTGAAGGGCGATCTGATTGTTTACGGACGTGGTGATCCGACCATCAACGCACGGTTGAACAGTGGGGATATTTACAAGGCGCTCGAACCACTCGTGGCCGCGCTCACCAATGCCGGCGTCAAACGCATCAGCGGCGATCTCATCGGCGACGAGAGTTTTATTCGCGGGACACCTTACGGATCGGGCTGGGACGCGGATGATTTGCAGTCTTACTATGGCGCGGAAATCTCGGCCCTGACCATCAACGACAACACGGTGCAGCTTTCAATCAAACCCGGCGAGCGCGCAGGCGATGCGTGCAAGCTCGCGCTTTCGCCCGCGACCACTTATCTCATCCTGAGCAACCGGACGGAAACCGTCGCCAAGGGCGGTCGGCGCAGCATCACTTTCCATCGCCCACTCGGGGAAAATGTCGTTTACGTTTTCGGCCAGATGCCGCTCGGCAGCACCAACTTCACCGACGACGTGACCCTGCACAATCCCGCGGGATTGTTCATCGCTCTTTTCAAGGAAGCGCTCGTGCGCCACGGGATCAAGGTCGGCGGCAAACTGCGCACGATGAATTGGCTCGACCGTCAGGCCAAGCCGCTCGACTTCAAGAAATTGGTGGAACTCGGCTCCGTCGAATCAGTGCCCATGCGGGACATTGCGCGCGAGATCATGAAGCCGTCGCAGAACCTCTATACTGATTTGATTCTCGCGCACGTTGGCGCGCGAGCGCAGGAGCGCCGGTCTCCGACCCGGCGCGAAGACAGCAATGCCTCCCAACGCGCCGGGTCGGAGACCGGCGCTCCAATCCCGCCGCCGCGCGATCAGGAGACTTCCGAGGACGCCGGCATTCGCGAGTTGGGGACATTTCTTGCCAAAGCCGGCATCCACCGTGGCGACGTACATTTCGAGGAAGGCTCGGGTCTGTCGCGCAACAACCTTACGACGCCCAACGCCACCATTGCGCTGTTGAAGTTCATGACCGCGCATCCGGAAGCCGACGCTTATCTGAACGCGCTTCCGATTGCCGGCATGGATGGCACGTTGCGCAACCGCATGAAAGGCACGCCGGCCGCGGGCAACGTGCGCGCCAAGACCGGCACATTGCGCTGGGCCAACGCGCTCTCCGGCCACGTGAAGACTGCCGCGGGCGAGCGGTTGATTTTCTCCATCATGCTCAATCGTTATGCCGCGCCAGACGCCCAGCACAGCGGACGCGCGGAAATTGATAAGATTGCCGTGATGCTGGCGGAGTTCACGGGGCGCAGTGGTGACTGATCGGCGACTGAATTTGCCGCCCTTACCCGCTTGCCTCTGGAGATCAAAACGGAATGAATGGTGGTGTCCCAATTCAGCAATGAACTTGGCCGGAACGATGCAGTCGAACGCCACGTCAAATGCGTGACTCGGGGCGTAGGACGGGCGTCGCGCCTGTCTCCACTTTCAAAAATCTCATACACCGTTTGGTGCGG
>CAZNOE010000121.1:4619-12069 GCA_964574525.1 uncultured Bifidobacteriaceae bacterium | reverse complement strand
CAGATCAGTTCTACGCGTTCTCTCGAATGTGGACCCACGTGTGAACGTGCGGGTCGCCGCGGAAATGCCAAACCATCGCCGGACCCTCGATTTGCCACACGTCCCACACTCCGTCGTTGCCAACGTCCTGGCCCTTGTAAAACGCCATGTGCAAGTGGTCGAAGCCGTTCTTCTCGATCAGCTTCATTGACTCTTCGGCGTCGCCCTTGCGAAACGGCGCGAGCACGTCGGCCATGACTTTGCGGACGAGTTCCTTCTGGTCGCGCGCCAGTTCCGTGAGCGGGATGCCTTCGAGGCCGGTCTTTATTCCTTTGAGCTTGATCGTCTCTTCCTTGCGTTCGGGGCGCGCCTTGTCGAGCAAGGCCAGCTTGCGCTGCTTGCCATCGAGCGCCTGGAACAGTTCATTGGCGCGCTTGGCTTGATACCAATAAACGTTGCCGGGGTGCGTCGGCTTTTCATCGAAGTCGTCGCCGGCCTGATGACCGTAGAAGATTGGCCCGCCAAAAGCCGCGCCATCCACGGAGTCGCCATCACAACGGCGCGTGACGTGCCGGCCAGTGAAGACAAACTGGAACTTACCGGTGCCGGGTTCACCGAACAACGCAACTGAACAGCCGCCGAAGCCTTTCTCGCCGTTATCATGCTCTACTTGTTGCAGGACCTGCTTCGCGTATTGCTCACTGTGCAGGCCGTTAAAGATGTCGCGAATCAACTGCTGCTGGTCTTTGGTGAACTGGCTGACGCGGGCCTCGGTGATGTGCCAGTTGTTATCAATCTTCGACTGGAGTTCATGGCCAAAGGGGAAGCACACACCTTTGCGTTGTTGCTCGGTCAGGCTTTTGTGGAACTGGGTGACCAGCGTTTCCGACGTGTTCGCCGACGGTTTCGCAGCGACACGGTCGGCGGCTTCAATGACCGAACCGAAGGGCAGCAGCGCGGCGGCGGCGGTTGTTTTGAGAAAGCGGCGGCGATTGAGACGATCGCAGCACTGGCACGACGAGAATGATTTTGGCATGAACCCTTGCTAGCAGGGCCGCTGAAATTGTCAATCACTCGCTCGCAGACCGATAATTGGACGTGGACCCGGGGCGTTGCCCCGGGCTATCATCTTTCGCCCCGAGGGGGCTTTCAATTGGCTTCGCGTCAATTAGTGAAATCAGCGTCAAGGCTCTGCGGAAATCTGTGTCCATCTGTGTCCATCTGTGGTTTGCCCAAAGAGTCCATCTGTGGTTGAACTCCGCCGCTCCGGTCTCTTACCTTCGCACGGATGAAACCATCAGAGAATGAGGCCCCGGTATTCGAAACATTGAGTCCCGCAGGTCTGCCTGACGGGGAGACGGAGCACAACGCCCCGGTCAATGTTGATGCCATCCTGCAATCGATACTCGGCAGGGGAGGCGAACGTTTCGGCATGGTCGCCGCCGTTCTGCGGGGCGAGCGCATCATCGCCCAAGGGGTCGCCGGGGTTCGAAAGAGAGGGACCGCAGAACGCATCACGCTCGATGATCGATTTCACCTTGGTTCCTGCACCAAAGCCATGACCGCGACGCTCGTCGCGATGCTCGTCGAGGAAGGCAAGTTGAATTGGACCACCACATTGGGCGAACTTTTTGCCGACACGGTGAAGCCCATGCACCCGGCGTGGGAGAAAGTGACATTGCGGCAGGTTCTCGCACACCGCGCCGGCTTGCCCTTTGACCCGGACGGTCTAGCTCAGGTGTTTAACGAGTTGGTGCGGCCCCCTCGAGCGCGGCTGGGAACCTTGCCGCAGCAACGCCTGGAAATCGCGAGGCAGGCCCTTTCGCGCCCGCCAGGAATCCCTCCGGACGCCAAATACTGGTATTCCAACGTCGGCTACGTTCTCGCGGGGGCAGTGCTGGAACAGCTCACCGGTCGGGCGTGGGAAGAGCTGATGCGCGAACGACTGTTTCAGCCACTGGGCATCAGCACGGCGGATTCGGGCCGCCGGGCACCGCTGATAAAACCGAGCAAGCCTGGGGCCACTCCCCGGTCCTTGGCAAACCGCTTGACCCGCGCAGCCCCGCCGCGGAACTCCCGTTGTTCTACGGCCCCGCGGGCCTGGCACACATGACGGTTACGGATTGGGCAAAATTTATCGCGCTCCATTTGCGGGGAGATCCGGCCAATCCGCATTGCCAGGCCGCGCTGCTCAAGCTGGATACATTTGCGGAATTGCACGCGGTCGCACCCACCACACCTTATTCCAAGGGGTGGGTAATGCGCGGGATAACCTGCCTGGCAACTGGTGATGCCGCACCCGCCGTCACTTACCGTGCCGGATGGTTTATCAGCACAGCCAGTTGGGCAAAAGGCACCCAGCCGGGAGACACGGGCCGCCGCCTCTGGCACGCCGGAAGCAACGGAAGGTGGAACTGCGGCGTGGTCATCGCACCCGAAATTGACTTTGCCGTGCTCGTCGCGTGCAACCGCGGCATCGCTGCCTGGAAAACCCGCCAGGCGGTCAAGGCATTGATTCGGGCATTTGCGCCTAAACAAACCTCAATCATTTATTGATCGGCGCCAGGCGAAGTTTATCGGACGTTGAACCGCATCTTCGAGAACGTGGAACGGTTTTATCACCGCTACTATCTTCGCCCCAAACCCATCCTGCGCATCGTCAAAACCATGCTCGAAGACAAAGACGTTTGCGTCCGCCGGCTGCGCGAGGGCTACGAGTTTTTCAAATCAATGGCCCAGCGCCGAACCGATTTGGAAGCCGCGAAAGCGGCTACAACTTGAACTCACAGGCAGCAATGATCTCCCCGATAACCCGCTGAACCTGCAGCCGACTTGCTGTTGCTCGTTTACCGTCGGACAGTGCGCCCACACCTTTGTAGCAGAAGTTTCGCAGCAGTTCTCGTCGCTTTTTCGGCTTTCGGTGAAAGGTCAGTTCGGAAAAACCTAGTAAGTGACTCTTTCACGCCCTCGGGGATTGGAAGACCTGCAATCTGAGTTCGCCAATCGAATGGAACTTCCTTCGTGAGCGGTGGCGCGACTGCGAGTACTTTTAGTGCATTAGAAATATCCGCTTCGATTCGGCGTTTGTGCTGACCTGGCTTTGCAAGACCGCTTAAGATCGCGTCGGTGACTAGCAAGTGAGCCACGTTCGCACCGCTTATGGCTGGCCCACCTTGCGGAGGGGTGGACGATACTTCTTTCCCGCCCGGCCAGAAGCTGGGAGGCGGAATGCGCTCAATCAACTGTCGGTACGGTTCAAGTAGCACTCGGCCTGGTTCAATAAAATCTATAGCTTCTGCAAAATCCTGTGTGTTCATCTTTGCCCACCCCCGGTCGAAAGCGATCCCGACAAGAATGTTGGGACTCGAACGGCCCTCTTGTGCAGCCTCGGCCAAGAGTGGCAATGCTTCGGCCGACTTGCCAACACGAATTAGACTCTGGGCTTTTCGACGAAGGATATTTGCATACTCGATTCCGTTACTCGCGGTCTTGTATGCACGAAGAGAAACTCTGCCAAGGATTTCCTCGGCATCCTCCTGGTGGCCAAATTCAGCGTATAAACATCCAATTTCGGCTAGGATGAGCGAACAGATACCAACATCCAAATGGACACGCTGGCGCAGAATGGGAATCAAATCTCGGGAGATTGAATTTTGAAGTAGTTCCATTTCCGGACGATGCCTGAGTGCCCTCAAGACGTGTACGCACGACTTACACAGTAATTCCTCGGTCGCTCGGAGGTAGCGTTTTTCCACATAGAAGGCGAGGCGTGCGCAACCGTAAGCAAGTGCAGGATTCCAGGTTTCAAAATGTGTTGAAGCGGAGCGGAGCAGAGCTGTTGGCGTGAGGTAATGAGGGGGAGAGAAAAGCTGGCCTTTGAACCTGGAACGATTTGCCGAAACAAAGTAAACCCCATTCTCCTCTCGTTCCAAGGGAATCAAGTTAACGAACTCCGAGTTACTGCGATCATCATCAATGTGCGCCCACTCCACATTGCGAGAGCTTCCACTGATTACCGACCGCTTACCGCCAAAATACGAAATCAGCCGGCGCTGCACGCTTTGCCGAATAGAACTTCTTGGAGGCAGTTGCTTCGCTTCCATGTCACCATGGATCTACCAAATCCGGTTCGCGCGCGGAACGTTGGAATAACGTCACCGTTTTCGCAGCAGTTTTAGCCAGGTCTGCAGATTCTCGCGCGACTCCGATGATGCCGCCGCGACAACTTCAGTTGTTTCGGCTACAACTTCTCTTTCTCGATTCAACCCGATGTTAATCGAGAGCGGCGGGTTGACCAGTGTTATTTCACTAGAGTTGCAACAGCCGCGCGAATCTCGATTACGACACGATCAAAAGTGAAGCATCCCGGCCGTGCGTTTGATCATCACAAAAAAAGGTCAGGGATGAGGTCTTCGCCCGGAGTGATGGCGTAGCCGTCAAAATTCGTCATGCCTTCCGCAGCCAACACCTCTTCGTCCAGAAAGAAGTTTCCGGTGCATTGCCGGCTCGGACGCCGCAAAATCGCCAGCGCTGCATCCGCCATGATTTCCGGTTTGCGACCTCGTCGGGCTGCGGCTTCGCCGCCCAGCAGATTCATCACCGCCGCGGTGGCGATAAGGGTTCGCGGCCAAAGCGCGTTGACCGCCAGGCCCGATTCCCGAAATTCCTCCGCCATCCCGAGGACGCACAAGCTCATCCCAAACTTCGCCATCGTGTAAGCACCATGCGGCGCAAACCAGCGCGCTTGCAGGTTGAGCGGTGGCGCAATGTTCAGAATGTGGGGATTCTCCGCCTTCAGCAGGTGGGGAATGCAGGCTTGGGAGCAGGCAAAAGTCCCGCGCGCATTCACCTGATGCATGAGATCAAATCGTTTCAGGGGCGTCGCCAAAGTGCCGGTCAGGCTGATGGCGCTGGCATTATTGATAAGAACATCAATCCCGCCAAAAGTTTCGACCGCCTGATTCACTGCCCGCTGAATCTGTTCCTCCGATCGAATATCCACGGCGCAGGCCAGGGCTCTTCCCCCGGCTGCCTCCATTTCGGCGGCCGCACTATGAATGGTCCCGGGCAATTTGGAATGCGGCTCGACGGTCTTGGCGGCAATAACAATATTGGCGCCCTCGCCCGCCGCGCGCAACCCAATGGCCTTGCCGATTCCCCGGCTGGCGCCGGTGATGAACAGTGTTTTGCCTTTAAGGTTTATCATGCTGTTGCTGGGGATTAACTCGGAAACGCCGTGAGCGTAGGTTCTTCAGGGCTTTGGATCAACTGGTTCGTTCGTGATGGCCCGCTCGTTCAAAACGCGCAGACTCATTTTTACAAATCTTTTACACCTGTTTCCGAAACTTTCTGGTCATACTCTTAACCGGTCATAGTAGGCTGGGCTTTCGCGCCTCGGAAACCAGACAAAAGCAGCATCGCTCAAATCGCGCAGCCGAAGCTTTTTCAATTTTGTCAGCAGATGCTCGAAATTCCCGGAACGAATCTGGAACCACGCCGTGCCACGACACGCTTTCTACGAATCCCACGCGCAATGTTCCGGATTGACCCGAAGCTACACGTTTGGCGCGCGCCGCCCAACCCGGGACCGGCACCCTCACAATGATCCTGGTCGGGAAATAAACGCTCAAAACTTTCATTCACTCAAAGCCTGGCAACCGATAATATCGATCAAACCCTTATAGAAGGATTTCAATCATGAGCAACGAAACCGAAGCTGCACCTGCTGAATCCAATTCTCCCGTCAAGCCATCGGGCTCGCGCGCCCTGCGCGTCTGGCCCGGCGTGCTCCTGGTCGTACTGATGATCGTCGCGCGATTTGGACCTGCCTATCTCGAAGGCGGTTTGTCGAGGTATTGGATGGTCGCCATGATGGGGCCGATGCTTTGCTGTCTGCTGCTGGTAATCTGGTGGCTGGCGGCGAGTCGGGCGACCTGGAAGGAGCGCGTCTTCGGTTTTCTGGGACTCGCCGCTGTGTTCGCGATAGCGATGGCGCTCGTGGAACCTCTGATGCGCGGACCGGGCACCATCGCCATCACGCTCCCGATGGGAATGATCGCGTTCGTGGCAGGAGCGGCGTTGTTTCAAAAACGACGTCCGATCGCGCGAACCAGCGCGGCCCTGCTTCTGGCCGCCGCCGGATTCGGATTCTCCGTTCTGCTTCGCAGCGACGGCATGGACGGCGAATACCAGCTCACCCTGCACTGGCGCTGGACACCGACGGCGGAAGAACGAGTGCTCGCCGCGAGAAACAAAAGCTCTCCCGCCCCGGAGCCGAGTATGCCTTCCATCGAAACGAATCTCGCGCTCACGAATCTCGAGTGGCCCGGCTTTCGCGGCGCCGATCGTTCGGGTAGCTGGCACGGTCCGATGATCGCCACCAACTGGTCCGAGCAGCCACCCAGGCAACTTTGGAAAGTGCCCGTCGGTCCCGGTTGGTCATCCTTTGCCGTCGCCGGCAATCTGCTGTTCACCCAGGAACAACGCGGCCCGATGGAGACGGTCGTTTGCTACGACGCAAGTTCGGGACGCGAAATCTGGCATCGGCAGTATGAAGCGCGCCTCGAAGATCCGATGGGCGGTCCCGGTCCGCGCGCCACGCCGACGCTCGCGAACGGCGGATTGTTCGTCACCGGAGCGACGGGAATGTTCCTGCGACTGAATCCGGCGACCGGCGACGTAGTGTGGCAGAAGAATTTGAAGGAAGTCGCCAGCCGGGAAGCGCCGATGTGGGGCTTTGCCAGTTCCCCACTTGTGATTGGTTCCAATGCGATCGTCTGGGCCGGCGGCAAGGACGGCAAGGGCCTGCTGGCATTCGATGTCGAGACCGGCGCGCTCCGGTGGTCGGCGGCGACGGGCGATCATACTTACGCCTCGCCCCAATTGAACATCATTGCCGGCGAAGAGTTGGTGCTGATGCTCTCCAATGACGGACTGGTGCTGGTGGAACCGGCGACGGGCAAGGTGCGGCTGAATTACGAATGGAAGTTCTCGGGCTACCGCGCCCTGCAACCGAGGGTCGTGGGTGATGATACCGTGCTGCTCGGCACCCCGATGAATATCGGCACCCGGGCGATTCGCATCACCAAGGTCAACGGCGAACTCGTGGCAAAGGAACTCTGGACCTCCCGTAACCTGAAACCTGATTTCTCGGACATGGTGACCTCTCAGGGATACATTTATGGCAACGACGCTGGCTTCCTTACGTGCCTCGACCTTAAGACCGGCGACCGGATGTGGAAAGGGGGCCGCTACGGCAAAGGCCAGGTGTTGCTGCTGGAAAACGCCAGCTTGCTGCTTGTTGCCGCCGAGAATGGACACGTCCATCTGGTGCGCGCCGATCCCAAAGAGTTCGTCGAAGTGGATTCGTTCAAGGCGCTCGAAGGCAAGACATGGAACCATCCAGTGGTTGTCGGCGACAAGCTCTACGTCCGCAACTCGCAGGAGGCGGCGGGATTTCAATTGTCAACAG
>CAZNOE010000121.1:0-4519 GCA_964574525.1 uncultured Bifidobacteriaceae bacterium | reverse complement strand
GCTGGCTCGCGGAACTTGGGACTTGGCCAACTCCAATTCAGCAGATTAGAATTCGCCTGTTATGATCCCAACCAGCCGCCGCGGTTTCACATTGATCGAGCTGTTGGTTGTCATAGCCATCATCGCCATCCTCGCAGCCCTGTTGTTGCCGGCCCTTTCCAAAGCAAAAGGTCGAGCTTTGCGAATCCAGTGCATCAATAATCACAAGCAATTGGGTCTCACCTGGGCTTTCTACCAGGATGACAATGGTGGCAGCCTTCCATCCAATGTGCGCGGCGCCCCGCCGCCGCGAAGCGGACTCAATTGGGTGGAGAGCACGGTTCACGGCGCCACGCCCGGCTTCGTCGAGGCCAATGCGCTGATTGATCCGAGAAGAGCCGCGTTCGCCGCTTATTTGAAGTCCGTGGCGGTTTACAGATGTCCCGCCGAACAGACGACCTATCCCATGGGGGCACAGCGCGTTCCCAAATTGCGCAGTTATTCGATGAATGATTACCTGAACGGCGGGGTGGAACAGTTTGCTCCCATCCCGCCAATAACATTTTACAAACGCGCCTCTGAATTTCGGCGGCCGGCAACTTTGTTTGTGTTCATAGATGTGGAGCCGACCACCATTTGCTACACGCCGTTTGAAATACCCGTGGTCAATACGCAGAGCTACTTCACGGCTCCCGGCGCCATGCATGACAGGAATTCGGGCGTTCTTTCTTACGCTGATGGTCATTCCGAGTCGCACCGGTGGAAGAAGCCGGTGCTGCGGACGATCGCACTCGGGTCCACCCCGCATCCAGTTCCAAGCGACAGCCAGGATGTGAGCTACATCCGGGCACGATCACATCATCTGTCGCCTCCCTAGTTGAAATCTCCCCGGGTGGATTGGACGTCAGATCACGGGAACAACCCATCACGCGTCAGCACGCCCATAACCGCGACCACTGCTGTTCCCGCGGCAATCACGACTCCGTAACAATTGCACGGTGACAGATTGGATCGTGTTCAGTCCTGCGCATTGACTTGCACCTCGTATTTGGCGAGGCGTGCGTGGGCGATGGCGAGGTCTTCGTTGATGCTTGCGAGATAATCTTTCAGCGATTCGTCGAAGTCCTCATCCATGGGGTCGAGCAGTTTGGTTTTCTGGTACTATCTCAATCCTAGTCCTGATCGTAATCTTAATCGGTTGCCGGTGAGAGATTACGATTAAGAAAAAGATTAAGATTAAGACATGGCCGATTTTCTCCGCTTCAAGCCGCGAATCAAACCTAAAGTTTTTTGAACCGATGTCCTGCCCGCTGATACTTAGCTAACGACAGATGGACCATGGCACGCAAGGCCCGGACGAGCGCCGGCTGGAGCGATTGGAAGAGGCGCTGCTGGTGGCGCAAGCCCAAGCCGGCCGACGGCAAGCTGTCGCATGTTTCGCCGTCGCTCAAAGACACGCTGGCGAAACTCGACGAGGGCGTGACGGGGCTGGCCGCGGGACCGGACGGTTTGCATTATGCCGCCTCGCCCAGCAGCATTTTTAAACTGAAATTGGACGGGACGGTGACGCCGCTCGCGCGACCCGCAGCCGTGGCCGATTGCGATGAAGACCTGCCACCGAACTGGCGCGCCCCAGGTTTCCGCGGTCTGGACGTGGCGGCAGATGGGACGGTGTATGCCGCCGCCACGGGCTGTCGTTGTGTGGTGAAGATCACGAGCGCCGGCAAGGTGAGCACGGTCCTCAAATCGGAGCGTCCGTGGAATCCCACGGGCGTGGCCTTGCGCGAAGGCGACGTTTACGTGCTGGAATGGACGCACGCGAACGGTGACGCCAACGACGGCTGGCGTCCGCGCGTCCGAAAAATCGCGCGCGATGGGACGGTTTCTGTGCTCGTGGAGATCAAGGAGGAAGTGAAGCCGTAGGCGCGCCAGTTGGTGGGGCGAGGCTACCGACGAGCCGGCTCGCGAGGACGGCTCGCCCCACCGAAAGCTGCAAAATTTACGACTACCGCGCGAACGTGAAGGCGTATCAGCCGCGGCTGTTGGACTCAATTCGTAGCAGCCAACGAGGATTCGGTCTGCTGGCCGAGTTGCGATTCGTGTAATGGAACCGGGTTTGCGCTCGCGCCGCCTACGCCGCGTTATCAGGACTTCACGCGCTTGAGAGTAAACGGATGGCTGTCCTTGGCCTTGCCGTTTTCAAAGAGTTGCCAGTTCTGCGTGATGGTATCGGCATCGTCGAATTTGATGGTCAGCGAGTGCATGTGCATCTCGGACTTGTCGTCAACGCCACATGTCGCGTCGAAATCGAACTTGAGCGTTTTGTCGTCGGATGATTTGAGCAACATGCCGGGGCGGTTGCCCAACATGCAGTAATGGGTGAGCGACAGCTTGCCCTTCTTGTCGTGATACATCGTTACCATCTCCTTGGGCGAGCCGGCGAAAATGCGTTCCTCGATGGCGCTGCCGCCGGCCACGAGTCTGTACTCGACAGTGAATTCCATCGGGCCTTCGCCCATGTCGGTCTTGCCTTTCCAGGTGCCGGCAAGGGTCTTCAAGCGCTCAAATTCTGCTGAGCCTTTGTGGGGTTTGTCGGCTGGACCGGCAGTCAGGCGACCAACGGCGAGAAGTGACAACAATACAATGGTGCTGAGGGTTGTGGTTTTCATGCGGGAACCTATTTGCCTTTTCAGTCAAATAGACAAGCGATTTTTTCCGTCTCTCTGAGCGGGCCATTCTTGCGCCGCCCGAGAGCCGTGCCGACGGCAGGTGTCCGTTCGTCATTGAATTGAACTGCCTTTCTCCGCATCCTCGTCGCGTGAGTCATCTGGCCAGAGCACACGAGGTGTTCGACATCGAACTGGCCGCGCTTCGCAAAGTGCGCCAGCAACTCGACAAGTCGTTTGATCTCGCGGTCGAGTTGATCGTTGCGGCCCTGGCCCAGCGCGGCAAGATCGTCGTCGTCGGCATCGGCAAGTCCGGCAATGTCGGCCAGAAGATTTCCGCCACGCTCACGAGCACCGGCTCGACCAGCGTCGTGCTCAACAGCGTGGACGCGTTGCACGGCGACCTCGGCATCGTGAACGACGGCGATGTGATTCTGGCGTTGAGCTATTCCGGCGAGTCGGAGGAGTTGCTCAACCTGCTTCCAGCGCTGAAGCGATTCTCCGTCAAGATCATCTCTCTCAGTGGCGGAGTGAAATCGTCGCTCGCCAGACACAGCGATTTGGTGCTGAACGTGCGCGTGCCGAAGGAAGCCTGCCCGTTCAATCTCGCCCCGACCGCCAGCACGACGGCGATGCTCGTGATGGGCGACGCCCTGGCGATGGCAGTCCTGCAAGCGCGCGGGTTCAAGAAGAGCGATTTTGCCCGGTATCATCCGAGCGGCGCGATTGGCCGCGCGATGCTGCTTCGCGTGGGCGACATCATGCGCGCGGGTGAACGCAACGCCGTGGCGGGTGAGCACCTCACCGTGAAGGAATCGCTGCTCGTGATGACGCGGGCCAAGTCCGGCAGCCTCAGCGTGGTGAGCGCGCGTGGCAAACTAATGGGCGTCTTCACCGACGGCGATTTTCGCCGCCGCATGTCAGCCGACGACAACATTCTGTCCCGCCCGCTCAAGAACGTGATGACTCGCAATCCCATCACCATCCGCGACGACGCGCTGGCTGCCGAAGCGCTGAAGATTTTCGACGAACGGAACATTGACGATTTGATCGTGGTGAACGCGAAGCACGAACCCATTGGCCTGGTGGATTCCCAGGATTTGCCCAAGTTGAAAATCATGTAACCCAAAGACCAATCATGAAAACGATGACGAACCTGTTGGCAGCACTCGCAGTGCTGTGCTGTTGCGCTCCTATGAAACTCAAAGCCCAATCCAGCAATGCGGCTCTGGCCGCGAAGACGTTCAAATGGAAGACCGCGCGCGCTGGCGAAACGCAATATCTGTCCTACGTGCCGAAGGACTACAACGAGAAGGACGGCAAACGCTGGCCCCTGATGCTTTTCCTGCACGGTGCGGGAGAGCGCGGAACGAACGTCCAGCGCGTGGCCATTCACGGACCACCGAAGCTGGCGAAGCAGGGAAAGGAGTTTCCATTCATCATCATCGCGCCGCAGTGCCCGGAAGGAGATCGTTGGCATGACGACGCCTTGCTGGAACTGCTGGCTCACGCGATGCGCGAATATGCCGTGGACACGAACCGCGTTTACCTCACGGGCCTGAGCATGGGCGGCTTCGGCACGTGGAAGCTGGGTGTCGCGCATCCCGAAATGTTTGCCGCCATCGTTCCCATCTGTGGCGGCGGCGAGACAATTGACGTGCTGCTGGCCGGGCGAGAGCGTGGCGCGGCGCTCAAGAGCCTGCCAGTCTGGGCATTTCACGGCGCGAAAGACCCGGTCGTGTCGCTGGAGGAATCCGAGCGCATGGTCAACGCCCTGAAAAAACTCGGCGGCAAGGAAGTGAAGTTGACGGTTTATCCCGAAGCGCAGCATGATTCGTGGACCGAGACGTACAACAACCCGGAGCTTTACGAGT
>CAZNOE010000120.1:3957-12242 GCA_964574525.1 uncultured Bifidobacteriaceae bacterium | reverse complement strand
GCGTGACGTGCGGCGACTGCGCCAGTTTCCAAACCAGCGCGTGCTCGCGTCCGCCTGAACCGACGACGACGAGTTTCATTCCTTTCCAGCAGGCTCGGAGGGACTTTCGCCTGCATCAGGAACATGTCTTGATGTCGATGCGACCTTTGCAATCGCCGCCGGCCTACGCAACAAGGAAGACAACAGGCCCAAGCCCAGGCAAATGCTGAACACATACCTCGAAACGCCAAGCCATCCGATGAGATAGAACCCGACCGCGATCAAAGTGTGGGCTGTGAGAAAATCTATTGTGCCCGATACGACGGCCAGTAACCACGGAACAGTAGTGAGCGAGTCGAATAGTGCTGCGATGTAAATAAAGAGGAATGCCACGACATTCGCCGCGAGTTCGTGTCGCCATAATCTAGGCATAGGCCCAGCCTTCAAATCAGCTTGAGCGAAATGAATATCTCCCCATCGACGTTCCGCCTTCTCCAAAGCCGCCCGCTCCGCGTTACGAATGCTATCAACCTTAAAGAAGATTAGCAGTATGCTGCCAATAACTACTGAAGCCCAATAATACCAAATATTGCCGTTAGAATAATGCGCCGCACCAAGGACAATCAACGTACCGAAAAACCAAAGTTCCAAGCATTTCACCGCAAGAGTGCACCAATGAAATCTTTTGGTAGCGCCGTCAACATCCTTGCTGCCGCTCCAACCGATCAGAAGAACAAGGGGGATGCCCAACACTCCAATGAGGATTGATCCGGCGAGAAAGACTGCTCCTGTGTAACCGATGAATTTCAAGAGCGGCATAGATGCTCAAGCCTTTTCGTAAGCTTTGCGATGATTTTTGATAAAATTTAGGTTTCCCCCCAAACGTCAACGGCAAAATGACAGATTCACGAACAGGCGCTGCAATTACCGTTTAAGATAAGGGAGGGGGAGGATTTGCATTTTGAACTCTCGTTTCCAAGGAACGGCCTGATAAGTCTGAACTGACGGATTGCGTTTTTCTACAAGCCTCCGGATCAGATCCTTGTGCTCGGGCTTCATCCAATAACCAAAAATGATTCCGGTCAGAGCACTTGGCTCGTACTGGTAAAGTCCCGGCTCGTCTCCAAGAACCCTCCATTCTTGTTCGTACTTCCAAAACTTGGCCTTCGTACAAAACAGCGTCTCAACGAATCGCGCGCTCTTTCTGTTGTCGTTGGGGTCATCAATCTCAAGAAAGCTGATGTTCGGGTACTTTGATCGGTAGCGAACTTTCCGTGCTCGCTTGAAAAGCTTGTGTTGTGTTGAGAATTGCAGGCAACACCCTTTGTGGCTATCAGCATAATGCGACCACATAAGAATCTGAGTTGGATCGGCCGCGAGGCTCAAAATAGCAGTCCTGTCTGCCAAGTGACGCCTCGCATCCTCATCGATTTGATCAAGAAACTTTTTGTCGCGTGAGTGACCGCTTTGAATCCTCTCTTCGATCAATTCTTCTGCCCGGTTGCTGGGAATTTTTGGATAGTAATCTTTGAATTTCCTTTTGAGAAAATTCCTCCAATCATCATCACTACCATCATAGTTGAAGCGGATTCGACAATCGAACGGGTCATTGAACTGGTCAGCATGGGCAAAATAGGCAACCGCGCTTACGATTATTGAAATCGTTCTGTCGTCAACACTCCGGTACTTGTAAAGATGCTTCGGACGATTCACAAATTATCGTACGTGCGCCTCGCCTTGCGGACGAAACGGCGGGAGGAACGAACAAAAGCGGCGGAAGGCAGGAGCAGCCGCTTCACGCGAGAACCTTGCGCATGATTTCCGCCGGGCTGGCCGGACGCAGTTTGCCGGCTTTGAATTCCTTGCGCGCTTCGCTGACGGACTTGACCAGCGCGGCACGACGGCGCTCCGTCAGTCGTTTGCTCACTATATCCACCAACGACTCTTGCTGATCTTCGGGCAGGGCTTCAATCGAATCAAGCACTTGGCCGTAGCTTTTCATGGCAGGATTGTAACCCGGCATCCGTGAGCAAACAAGCCCTCCTTGCTTGATGTGCTGTCAGAAAGTTCGTTTGGACTGCGCCAACAATGCGTAGCGGCGAGGCGACTCTACTGGCAGGACGGGCTATTCGCTGTTGTGGTTCAGGGCGGCGGCTCGTTGACCACCGCCCAGAATATTCCCAATTGGCGTACGGCATCGGCGAATTGCTCGAAGCCCACGGGTTTGACGACGTACGCGTTGGTGCCCAGATCGTAGCTCTTGATCAAATCGGTTTCTTCGCGCGAGGAGGTCAGCATGACCACCGGAATTAGTCTCAACGCCGGGTCGGTCTTCATCTGGCGCAAGACCTCCAAGCCGTCCACTTTGGGCATCTTCAAATCCAGCAAGACCACGAGGGGGTTGCCGCCCGACCGGTCCTCGAACCTGCCCCGGCGATGGAGATAGTCCAGGGCCTCGGCGCCGTCACGTGCCACAACAATCTCATTCACCACATTGTTCTGCTTGAGGGCAGTCGTAGTGAGTTCGATATCGTTGAGATTGTCCTCAACCAGCAGAAGTTGCCCGAGTCGGTTCATGGCTTTTGGTTTGGGTGTTGGGGGACAGTGAAATAGAATGTTGCCCCGGCGTCAACCTTGCCTTGGGCCCAGGTTCGTCCGCCATGACGCGCGACGATGCGCCGGACGTTGGCCAAACCGATGCCCGTGCCCTCAAATTCCTCGGCCCGGTGCAGCCGCTGAAACACACCGAAAAGTTTGCCGGCAAAGTTCATATCGAACCCGGCTCCATTGTCCTTCACCGAAAACTCGAATTCTCCCTGGTCGTTCTTCTGACAGCGGATTTGAATGAGCGCTTCCGCGCGCTGGCGGGTGTATTTGACGGCGTTGGCAAGCAGATTGACCCACACTTGCTTGAACAAGGCCCGGTCCACCTTCACTTCCGGCAAGGGGCCAATGTCCCAGTGTAGTTTGGCCCTCTCCCCCTCCAACCCCCTCACTGAAAGCTCACCGGGTGAGGGGGAGGTTTGGAGGGGGAGAGGGCCACAAAAACTAATGGTGCGGCCTTCGAAATCATTGGTCATGTCGCGCAATACTTCCGCCACGAGTTCATCCACCCTGACCCGGGTGGGGCGCAGTGCCGCGCGGCCCATGCGGGAGAACACGAGCAAGTCATCAATCAAGGCGCCCATGCGCTTGGCCGATTGGGAAATGATTCCCAGAAACCGCTGTCCCGGCGCGCTGAGGCTGGCGGCGGCCTCCTTGCGCAGCATCTCGGCAAAACCGTCAATGTGACGCAGCGGCGCCCGTAAGTCGTGGGAAACGGAATAGGAGAACGCCTCGAGTTCCTTGTTGGCGGATTCGAGCTGGGCGGTTCGGTCTTTAACGCGGCGCTCCAGTTCTTCGTTGAGCCGCCGCAAGTTTTCCTCGGCGCGCACCCGTTCCAAGGCGCCGGCGCATTGATCGGCCAGGGTTTGCAGGACGTTCAACGCCTTCTCATCGTAGGCGTCGCGGGTATAGCTCTGGATGGATAAAATGCCGATGACGCTGTTTCCGCGGCGGATGGGGACGTGCATCAGCGACGCAGAAGGGCGGCTGGTATTTCCAAACGGAATCATTTCGGAAGTGAATGGCTCCTGCCGGAGCAGAAGTTGCGCGCCCTGTTCCAGGATGCGGCGCATCGTCGTGGTCGGCCTCTGGCCGACGTACGCCGGCGGAACATCCACTCGTTTGCCGTCTATCGTATCAATGTTGATGATCGGATGGATCAGGTCTTTGTCCCCCGCATACACATCGAGCGTGCAGGCGTCCCAGCCAAACATTTCATCAGCGGTGGCGGCGATGAGACGCGCAGCCTCGGCGGCGGTGGGCGCGCCGCTCAAACCCTGGCCTAATTTGGCGAAAGCCGTTTCGCGCTGCTCGGACTGCTTGCGCTCCGTGATGTCGCGAAACGTGCTGAACAGCAGCGGCGCCTGATCTTCAACCTCCAGAAATGAATTCGACAGCTCGACAAACAGTGTCCTGCCATTCCACAGCGTGATTTCTTTCTCAAAATGGGCCGGGATGCTGCGCGCTTGAAAACGCTCACGGTGCCGGCGCACGACCTCTTCGTGCCGATGCGTCTCAAACAGCACGGACATCGGCTGGCCTTCCAGTTCCTCGCGCGGCTTTCCAATCATGCGGCAATACGCTTCGTTCACCATCCGGATCACGCCCTCCTCGTCCACGAGACGCATGCCATCCAGGGCATTTTCCCAGACCAGGCGCAACTGGCTTTCGGACTTGCGCAGCACGCGCTGCGCGCGGTTGCGCTCGGTGACGTCCTGCATGATGGCGATGAAATGCGTGATCGTTCCATCTTTGGACCGGACGGGAGCGATGGTGTGCTCATCCTGATACAGCGTGCCGTCCTTGCGGCGATTGGTGAATCCGCCGCGCCAGGTCTGTCCGCTGAGAATCGTGCTCCAGAGGTCCTTGTAAAATGACTCGTCGTGTTTGTCGGATTTGAGGATGCGCGGATCACGGCCAATGACCTCCTCCGGTCCATAACCGGTCAGCGCACTGAAGGCCGGGTTGGTCCAAAGGATCGTCCCGGCGCGATCAGTGATCAGCATGGCGTTGGCGGCCGTTTCGAGGGCGGTCGCTTGCAAGAGCACTTGCTCCTCCGCCCGCTTGCGCTCGGTGATGTCGCGCGCAATCGTTGACGCGCCGACAACTTTGCCCAGATTGTCCCGGATCGGGGAAATCGTCACCGCCGTATCAACCAGCGTCCCATCCTTCCTTTTCCGCACCGTATCGTAATGGCGGACGGTTTCTCCGCGCGCGATCCGCTCCAGATTCTCCGCTTCTTCGTCCAGCCGTTCCGGGGGGATGAGCGTGAGCATTGGCTGGCCGATGACTTCGCGAGCCGTGTAACCGAAAAGCCTTTCCGCCCCGGGATTCCAACTGGTGATAATTCCGTCCACTGTCTTGCTGACGATCGCATCGTCGGAGGACTGGATGATGGCCACGAACCGCGCACGCACCTCCTCCTGCCGTTTCCGCTCGGTAATGTCGGTGATGAAACCGCAGAACGTCACCACGCCGCCGGTTTTCATCGGACTGATGGACACTTCGACGGGGAACTCGGTGCCGTCCCGACGCAAGGCGGACAGCTCGATGAGTTGATTGAGGACCGGCCCTTCGCCGCTCGCGAAGTAATACTCCAGGCCGCGCCGGTGTGCTTCCCGATAGCGCGGCGGGATGATGGTTTCGGCCAGAACCAGACCCAGCGCCTCATCCCGCGTCCAACCCAGCATTCTTTCCGCCCGCGCGTTCCAATCCATGATCCGGCCCGCCGCATCAATCACGACCACGGCGCTGAGTGCGGAATTAAGGACCGCCCGCACGCGGCTCTCACTTTCGTGCAGCGCCTGGTTTTGCACCTCGATTTGCGTGAGCATCTGGTTGAAGGCATCGGTTAGCAGGCCCAATTCGTCGCTGCCTCGTGCGGCGGCGCGCACTGAGTAATCGCTGCGGGCGGCGACGGCCTTGGCGGTGTCGGCCAGGGCCAGGATGGGCACCGAAATCTGTTTTTGCAGTCGCTTCGAGAGCAGGTAGGCCACCCATATCGAAATTCCAAGGATCACCGCCGTGAGCAACGCGTACGCGCGGTAGTGGCTTGTGAGTTGTGACAGATCGGATTTGAGATAGACCATTCCGACGGTCTGGTCCCCCTCGATGCAGGGGCGGAAGATGGCCAGATAGGACTGGCCAAACTGATGACCGGGCGGACCGGGCGGCACCGGGAACAAGCCGGGCGGCGCGTCGGCTGGATACCCGGCGAAGACGTTCCCGTCCTTGTCATAGACACATGCCGCCGTTATGCGCGGGTCATTTTTCAGTGGCGCCAGCACCTCGGCGACGTCCTCCACTTTTCGGGAAGCCAGAGCCGTGGTGGCACTGGCCGCAATGATCTCGGTGCGGGTGGTCATGCCCAGCACCAAGGTATTGCGTATCGCGATGACCTCGTACGTGACAAAGCCGGCGGTCATCAGCAGCAACACCGCACCGCTGGTCAACAACATGACCGCCATCAACTTTTGCTGGATCGGCAGATTTTTGAGTGACATCGGTCAAATAACGCGCACGTGGCCGTGGCCTCGTGAAACTTCTCCAATCAGCCAGGCGCGATGCTGTCGCCGCATGAACTGCAACACTTGGCCAGCCTTATCCGCGGCGACGATGGCAACCATGCCGATGCCCATGTTGAAGACCTGATAAAGCTCCGGCTCGGGCACACCGCCGCGCTCGGCGAGGATTTGAAAAATGGGCAACATCTCCCACGTGCCTTTGCGGATTAGCGCGTCGCAGTTCTTCGGCAGCACGCGCGGAATGTTGTCCGCGAACCCGCCGCCGGTGATATGGGCGAAGGCTTTCACGATTGTGGATTGCGGATTGCGGATTGCGGACTTGTTGAAACGCCTGAGTAGCTTCTGAACCAACGGGCCGTAGCTGACGTGGACCTTCAGCAATTCGTCGCCGATGGTGTTTTTCAGTTCCGCCACGTAACTCCTCGGCTTGAGTTTCAGTTGCTCGAAGAAAATCTTCCGCGCCAGCGAGTAGCCGTTCGTGTGCAACCCGCTCGACGCGATGCCGATAATCGCATCACCGCGCTTTACGGTTCGCGAACCGTCCAACATCCGCGACTTCTCGACCACGCCGACGATCGTGCCGCTCAAGTCGTATTCACCGGGCGCGTAGAAGCCGGGCATCTGCGCAGTTTCGCCACCGATGAGCGCGCAGTTATTCTCCGCGCACGCTTTCGCGAAACCCTTGATGATTTCCGCGAAAACGTGCGGCTGCAGTTTTCCGGTGCCGAGATAATCCAAAAAAAAGAGCGGTTCAGCGCCGAGCACCGCGATGTCGTTGACACAATGGTTGACGAGGTCCTGGCCGATCGTGTCATGCCGATCCATCGCGAAGGCGATTTTGAGTTTGGTGCCGACACCGTCCACGCTGGAGACCAGCACCGGCTCGCGATACTTCTTCACGTCGAGCGCGAAGAGGCCACCGAACCCGCCTACCTTGCCGAGGACTTCGCGGCGGTGCGTCGCGGCGAGCAATCGCGGCAATGTCGCCTTGACCTTATTTCCCAAATCAATGTCCACGCCGGCGTGAGCGTATGCTTTTTGTTTCATTGGCGCGGGGAGTAAAGCGGTCTTTCGGAAAAGCTGAAAGTAGAAATTGGGAAAGCAGAAATGGATTTCTGCTTTTTGCTTTTCGACAACCTACTCCGGCAGCGGTTTGCCTTTTGTTTCCTTGCCCAACCAGATGATCGCCATGCCAACCAGGTAAACCAGCGTCACCACCGCGCCGGCTTTGGCGTAACTGCCGCCGTAGTGGCTGACCAGATGTCCTTGCGTGATCGCGCCTACGGCGGCGAGAATGCGCCCCGCATTGAAGCTCAGCCCCTGGCCTGTGGCCCGGGCGCGCGTCGGAAACAGCTCCGGGAGATACAGCGGCAGCCATCCGTAAAATGCCGCGGTCGCCGCGCCGACCACAAATGTCCCGACCAAAAACGGCGCTCCAAATGCATCCACCGCCCGGAAGAGGACAGCGCATGACAGCAGTGAGCAGGTGCACAGGATGAAATAAGCGGGCCGCCGGCCCATGACATTGCCGATCCACGGTCCGATGAAACAGCCAACCACGGCGCCGAGGGACATCGTGAACATGGTGATGCCCTTGGCTGAGTGCAGCGTGCCGGCAGCCATTTTATCGGCCCACAACGGCAACCATTGCACTGAACCCCACGTGCCGATGAGCGCGACCGACGCCAGCGCGATGGCCAGTAACGTCGTTTTCCAAAGCGCGGCGCCAAACACCTCGGTCAACGGATGCACCGTCCGGGTCTTGACCGATTCCTTCCACCGCTCCGACTCCGGCACGAAGACGCTGATGCCGAACGCAAGCACCGCCGGCGCGGCGCCCGCAAGCATCACCCAACGCCACGAATCCGGCCGCACCGGAATCATCCACGTCACCACGCCGACGATACAGTAGCCCACGTTCGCAGCGGCGCCGATCACGCCCGCCATCAGCGGACGTTTGCTGTCCGGCCAGCACTCCACCACCAGCGCCACGCCCAGCGACCATTCGCCGCCCATACCGATCGCGGCGAGAAATCGGAACATCCCCAATTGCCAGGCGGCGCTCGCGAAATAACAGGCGCCGGTAAAAAGCGAATACACGAGGATGCTCGCCACCATTGCGCGCACACGACCGATCTTGTCACCCAACCAGCCGAAGATCAGTCCACCGCCCGCGGC
>CAZNOE010000120.1:0-3857 GCA_964574525.1 uncultured Bifidobacteriaceae bacterium | reverse complement strand
CATTTCGCGAGTTGCATTTTTCAATTTGTTCTGTCAGTTAATTGCCGGTAAATTCATTTATGCGCGGACGCCCGATCATTTTATTATCGTTAGCCGCGAATGTGGTTTTGGCGGGCGGCTGGTTGTTGTCCGTGCGCCAGGAGGCCTGGCGCGCCAGCAGGATGCCCCGCCGGGAATTGCTTTCCGGCACGCAGTTTAAGACCAACGTCGTCGTCCGGCGCCAGTTCTTCTCGTGGCAGGAGATTGAAACCGAGGATTACCCGGCCTACATCAGAAACCTTCGCGACATCGCCTGCCCCGAACCGACCATCCGGGACATCATTATCGCCGACGTCAACGCCCTTTACGCGAAGAAGCTTGCCACGGAAATCGTGACACCCGAACAACAATGGTGGCGGACCGAACCGGACACCAACGTGGCACAGGTTGCTTCCGGCAAGGTCCACGAGTTGGAACAGGAGCGCCGGGAATTGCTCACGAGTCTTCTTGGCCCCAGTTGGGAATCCGGCGATCTGGTCAGCCTGCCACGACCCTCGCGTCCGGGTGTTCTGCTCGATGGCGCGGTCCTTGGGGCTTTGCCGCTCGAAGCGAAAGAGTCCGTCCAGGAAATCGCCGCGCGTTCGCAAGATCGCGTGCAGGCTTATACCGAGGCGCAAACCAAAGCCGGCAAAACACTTGATCCGGCGGAACTCGCCCGCTTGCGCCAGCAAACGCGTCTGGAATTGGCGAAGGTGCTTTCGCCGCAGCAGTTGGAGGAATATCTGCTGCGTTATTCGCAAAACGCGACCGCTCTGCGCAACGAGTTGGGCAAACTCAAGCATTTCAACACCACGCCGGATGAATTCCGCGCCATGTTCCGCGCGACCGACAACTTTGACCAGCAGTTGGACTTGCTCGCGGGCGACAGCGATGCGAACACCGCCCAGCAACGTGCCGCGCTCCAGACACAACGCGAGAATGCACTCAAGCTGGCGCTGGGACCAGCGCGCTACGCACAATATCGCTTATTGCAAGACCCGACGTATCAGGCTTCCTTCGCCGCGGCACAAGAAGCCGACGCACCGGATGCGGTCGGCGCCCTCTACGAAATCAATCAGGCTTCTGCAGAGGAACTGGCGCGCATTCGCGCCAACACGAATCTGACGGCGGAGCAGCGCGCCATCGAGGCCAAGAAAGCGGAGTTGGAACAACTGAAGGCTACCGCGCAGGTGCTCGGCCAGGAAGTCACCCCCGAGCCGACGCCGGCACCGAAACCCCGACCGACCAAAACGCATGTTCTGGCGAATGGCGAAAGTTTGAATGTTCTGGCACGGCTCTACGGCGTTAATCCCGATGCCCTCCGCGCGGCGAATCCGAATGTGAATTTCGACAAACTCAAAGCGGGCGACTCGCTAAGCGTTCCTCTCAACATCGTCCCATTTGGTCCACCCCCAACAACACCACCTCCGTGACACGTGACAGATGACACATGACAAGTAATAAGCCAAGCCCGTGCATTCGTGGCACTTGTCATTCGTCACTTGTCAACTCCTTGAAACATGCGCGCCGTTATTCAGCGAGTCGCCAACGCCAACGTTTCCGTCAACGGCCAGGTCAAAGGCGCCATTGCGCACGGGCTGGTCGTGCTGCTCGCGGTCGAGGACGCTGACACGCCCGAAGATATCGAATGGCTCAGCGGCAAGATCGTTCGGCTGCGCATTTTCGACGACAAGACCGGTGTGATGAACTGTTCGGTGCAGGAAGTCGGCGGCGACATTTTGCTGATCAGCCAGTTCACGCTCTTTGCCAGCACGAAAAAGGGCAATCGCCCTTCCTACGTTCGCTCGGCCAAACCCGACATCGCCGTGCCGCGTTACGAACAGTTCATCGCACGGTTGACCCAAGACTTGGGGAAACCCGTCCAGACCGGCGAGTTCGGAGCGATGATGGTCGTCAGTCTGGCGAACGACGGCCCGGTTACGATCATCATTGATTCGAAGACTCGTGAGTGAAGCTTCACCTTGACGATGACGCGGTCTTGTTCGACGTTGCCGCAACTCCAGTCATGAAACCTATGCGACCGAAACGCGTATTGATCTGCGTGGCGGCGGCGTTCTTGTTCGCGGGCTGCGCCGTTGATAAACCACGCGCGTACAAAATGCACCAGACATCGGGCCGAATGACCCGCGGCTCGGACGTCAGCTATCGAGGTATTTGCAAAACGCTGGTGCCGGGAAGCCACGCCGAGTTCTGGACTGGCCCATCGTACCCGGAAAGGAGCGCGCGATGCGCGATGCCGTCCAGCACGACAAGGAATTTCCCGGCCACGACGCGACGATAGAACACTGACGCTCGCGACGCCTCCGCGCTGCGAATGCCAACCGGTGGAAATCGCAGGGTTGCCGTATAGCGAACAATTCGTCGCTGCTTACGCCATGAAACAATTTCGACTTTGCGCGGCGAGTCTGCTCGGCTTGTCGCTGCTGGCTGACGCAACCCACGCGGATAAGGCCGATGATTTCCTCCGCGACGAGATGGCCAGGCACCGGATTCCCGGCGCAGCGCTCGCCGTGATCAAGGACGGCAAGAACATCAAAACCGCCGCCTACGGCCTGGCCAACCTTGAACTGAGCGTGCCGGTGAAGCCGGACACGGTTTTTGAAATCGGCTCCGTCACGAAGCAGTTCACCGCCGCGTGCGTTCTCTTGTTGCAGCAGGATGGGAAACTCTCCGTGGACGACAAGGTCGCGAAGCATCTACCGGAGATTCCCGCTGCCTGGACCAATGTTACGATCCGGCATCTGCTCACACACACGTCGGGCATCAAGAGCTACACGGGCCTGGACGGCTTCGCCCTCACGAAGCATCTCAAGCAGAAGCAATTCATCGAAGCCATCGGAACGCAGCCACTGGAGTTTCAGCCGGGCGAGTTGTGGAAGTATTCCAATAGCGGTTTTAACTTGCTCGGGTTCATCGTGGAAAATGTCAGTGGCACGAATTACTGGCAGTTCTTGCGCGAACGCCTCTTGCAACCGCTGGCTATGGCCCACACGACGGACCGCAATCCTGGCGCGGTCATCACCAACCGTGCCGATGGTTATGAGCAAAGCGACCGCCATCACGTCAATCGCGATTACGATCTTACGGATGTGTTTTCGGCGGGAGCCATCGTCTCGACCGTCGGGGATCTTGCCAGGTGGAGCGGTGCGCTCGACGGCGACAATCCACTCAGCGCCAAAAGCAAGGTGGAGATGTGGACGCCTCAGCGCCTCAACAGCCGAAAACCTACGAAATACGGCTTTGGCTGGTTTATTGACGAGGTTGAAGGGCATCGCAACATCGGCCATGGCGGATCAGCGTCCGGTTTTAGCGCCAGCTTACAGCGCTTCCCTGACGACCGCCTCACAGTTATCCTCTTAACGAATACGGACGAGCAAGTCGCAACGACTTTGGCCAGGAAATTGGCGACCTTTTGCTTCGGCAGCCCTGAAGACCACTGACGTGTCGTCACGGAATCCGCATGTGATCATTAGGAGTCGGCTATCTGCAATCCTTTGAAGTTTAGACCATTACCAACAGAGCCATTCCTGCCTCCGATAGCACTCGCTCCCCGCAAACGCCATTTTTTCAGCCCAAATTGCATTATTTCATTGAGTTCCAAAAAGAATAAGTTAGGATGACGGCGCGTCAGTCTTCTGGTGTTCGCGGTCCCCGAAGGTCGAGACTTGGTGATGTGCGTTCTGATGCAATTTGTCGCACTGTTCTGGGCGTAAAAAGCGGTCAAAATGACAACGAAAACTGAACCAGAAGGCACTGTGCAAGGTCTTATTAAAATATGTTGAATCGAAAAGACATACGAGCGGCAGGTCTCGTCGCCG
>CAZNOE010000119.1:7782-12244 GCA_964574525.1 uncultured Bifidobacteriaceae bacterium | reverse complement strand
TCCCCATCCGATGGGGAGAGGGTGGCCGAAGGCCGGGTGAGGGGAATGTCCAACCGAAGCATTCCGACCTGTGTTCGAGCGGTCATCTCGTTCCCGTTCACGATCTCCACTTCTGCTTCCAACAAATTGCAAGAGCCAAGAAACTGCGCGACGAACCGAGTGCGTGGCCGCTCGTAAAGGTCTTCGACATTGTCCATTTGCACGATGCGTCCGGCGTTCATCACGGCAATGCGGTCGCTCATCACCAACGCCTCGTCCTGGTCGTGCGTGACGTAGATGAATGTGATGCCGAGACGGCGCTGGAGTTGGTGAAGCTCAACCTGAAGCTGCTTGCGCAGTTTGAGGTCCAGCGCGCCGAGCGGTTCGTCGAGCAACAAGACTTCCGGCTCGTTCACCAGCGCACGCGCCAGGGCAACCCGCTGCTTCTGTCCGCCCGAAAGCTGCGCGGGCCGCCGTTTGCTCAACTCCGGGATTTGCACCAGCGCCATGACGCGCTCCACGCGCTCTGCGATTTCCGCCGGCGGAACGTGCGCCATCCGCAGACCAAAAGCCACGTTGTCCCGCACGGTCATGTGGGGGAAAAGTGCGTACGATTGGAACACCGTGTTCACTGGCCGTTTGTGGGCGGGAATTTCGGTAACGTCGTTGCCATCCATTTTAAGCGAGCCTGCGTCCGGCAAATCCAGGCCCGCAATGATGCGCAGCAGTGTGGTTTTGCCGCAGCCCGACGGTCCGAGCAGTGAGAAGAATTCTCCCTTGCGAATTGCCAGGGAAACGTTTGCCAGTGCCTCCACCACTCCAAAGCGCCGCACCAAACCGTGCGTTTCCACTGCCAACGGTGGTGCCTGCCCAGCATACGCGGTCGGCGAATGCGAGGTTTCAGGCACGGCGTGTACTTGCATGGCGCGGAGATGTAGCAAAGGCCGCAGCCAACGCGAATTAAAATTTTGACGGCGGCTATCCGCCATGAAACCTTTGTTGCCGGCCTAACGTCTCTAAACAGTATGCTTAAGCCATTATCTGCCGATAAATGGAGTTTCACGACCGCGGCGCATCTCTTGAATCGCGCCGGTTTCGGCGGGCCGCCTTCTGAGATCGAGCAATTGGTTGAACTCGGGGCCGAGAAGTCGGTCGCACAGTTGGTTGATTTCGAAAAAATCCCTGATGACACAGCTAATCCTGAGTGGGCCAAGCCCGATCCGGAAAAGATTAAAAGGTTCCAAGCGATGCGCCAGGCGAGCGAAGAGGAGCGACGAAAGCTGCAACGCGAGGAACAGCAGTTGCAGCGGCAACGGATCACCGAGTTGCGCGGCTGGTGGCTGCAACGCATGGCCAAAGGACCGCGGCCATTGCAGGAAAAGCTCACGCTGTTCTGGCACGGCCACTTCGCCACCAGCACCGAGAAAGTGCGGGAGGCGTACTTGATGTGGCGCCAGAACGAGTTGTTCCGCCGCGTCGCCGCCGGCAACTGGCCGGAACTCCTGATTGAAGTTGGTAAAGATCCGGCGATGCTTATCTATCTCGATCAGGCGCAAAGCCGCAAGCAGCACCCGAACGAAAACTTCGCCCGGGAAGTCATGGAGCTGTTCGCGCTGGGCGAAGGGCATTACACGGAGAAGGACATCTCCGAGGCCGCGCGGGCGTTGACCGGTTGGACGCTGGATCAGACACGACAGAAGTTCGCCTACCGCGAGTTCCTCCACGACGACAGCGAGAAGACGGTGTTCGGCAAGACCGGCAATTTCGACGGTGAAGATGTTCTGGAACAAATCGCCGCCCAGCCACAGGCGGCTCAATTCATCACGGCGAAGCTGTGGAATTATTTTGCGGGCGAAATGCCGTCCAAGGATTTGAACACGGCGCTGGCCGAAGTATTCCGGCAAAACGGAAACAACTTCAAACCGCTCCTGCGCGCGATGTTCCGCAGCGAGGAGTTCTATGCGCCGTCCGTAATTCGCAACCAGGTCAAAAGCCCGGTGCAATGGCTCGTAGGGACCGTGCGCGTGCTGGAAAGCGAACTGCCGCCGCCAATGGTTAGCTGGGGACTCACACGCAACCTCGGTCAGGACCTCTTCGCACCGCCGAACGTGAAGGGCTGGGATGGCGGCCTGACGTGGATTACGACGAACAACCTGCTGGCCCGCTACAACGAAGCCGCCGCGCTCGTGCAGGGCGATATGTCCATGCTCGCGGGCATGAATCTGGGAATCGGAAACAACCCGAATCCCAATCGCATGAGGGAAATTCAAAACCGGATACGCGATAACCGTCCTCCGCGGGTGGACGTAAAGAAGATTTTCACCGAGAAGGAACGCACGGACAAGGAAGCGCTGATCGCCGCGCTGGAAAAGCGGCTCTTGCAGTCCAAGCTTAAGCCCAAGCAGGAGCAGACGTTGCGCGAATATCTGGATTCGCAGGGCGAACTGGATGAGGGCGACATCCTGGGCGCGATTCGCCTCGTTATGAGTACTCCGGAATATCAACTGACATGACCGCAACCCATTCGTCCTCGTCCTCGCTCTCGTCCTCCTCCTCGAACGGTTTGGAAAAATCGAGGACGAGGACGAGGACGAGAACGAGGAGGATGAATCAACCGTCTATTTGACGACCAAACAATGAAAACCGACATCACTCTCAAAACCCGCCGCGAGTTTCTCCGGAGCACCGTCCTCGGCAGCGCGCTGTCTTGGACCGTACCAACGTTCCTGGCAAACACATTCTCCGCGATGCACGCGGATGCCGCCGATTCCGCAACGCAGATTGCCACGGGCAAGGATTCGAGCATTCTCGTTGTTCTGCAAATGGCCGGTGGCAATGACGGCCTAAACACCGTCGTGCCGTTCGCGAACGATTATTATCGCAAAGCACGACCGCGCCTCGGCTTGACGGAAAAAGATGTCCTGAAAATCTCCGACGAAATCGGCCTGCACCAAGGGCTGACGGGTTTCAAGGAACTTTACGATGCCGGCCAGCTTTCAATCATCCAGGGCATCGGCTACCCGAACCCAAATCGTTCGCATTTCCGTTCCACTGAAATCTGGCAGACCGCCAGCGACTCGGAGCGCTATGAGAACACCGGCTGGCTGGGCCGTTATTTCGACAACACCTGCGCCGGCTGCGACCCGACGGTGGCGGTCACGCTTGGCCGGCAGATGCCGCAAGCGTTTGCCGCGAAAAATCCCAAAGGCATCTGCTTCGACAACCCGCAGAACTATCGCTTTCTCAAAGGCGACAAACCCGGCCCGGACGAGATGGACACGACCGAGGAGTCATATCGCAAGCTGAACTCAGTGGATGAAGCACAGATGGAGAATTCCGGCGGAACCATCGGTGCACTTCACGGCGCCACCAAGCACGCCGGCTCGCCACTGGACTTCATTGAGCGCACCGCGTTGGACGCGCAGATGAGTTCGGAAAAAGTCCGCGCCATTGCCAGTCGCATCGAGAACAAAGCCACGTATCCCGGCTCGCAACTGGCCAACTCCCTCAAGATGGTTGCCAAATTGATTGGCGGCGGACTGCCCACGCGCGTTTTCTACGTCTCGCAAGGCGGCTACGATACGCACACGAACCAAATCGGCGCACATGAGCGCCTGCTTGCGGATCTCGGCGGCGCCGTGAAAGCCTTCGTGGACGACCTCAAGGCGCAAGGCAATCTCGAGCGCGTTTTGGTGATGACTTTTAGTGAATTCGGCCGCCGCGTTGCCGAAAACGCCAGCGGCGGCACAGATCACGGCGCCGCCGCGCCCATGTTTATCATCGGCAACAAAGTGAAGGCCGGAATGCTCGGCAACTATTCGAGTCTCGCGCCAACAGATTTGGCCCAAGGCGACCTCAAGTACACGGTGGATTTCCGCAGCGTGTACGCCGGCGTCCTCGAACACTGGCTCAAGACCAGGAGCGAACCGGTTCTTGGACGCAAGTTCGAGCCGATGGCGCTGGTTTGATTCCTTTCTCTCGTGGCAGAGCAGGCTGCTCTCCGCAGACCTAGGCTAGCCATTCCCCTCACAGGGCGATCAACACGACGCGCCCTTTCAAGCGCCGCCGCGTAGAGCTATCCGCATAAAATATGTTTGCAAACAGTCACCGGGCATCTGAGGTTGCCCGCGTGAGCTAAACCATCGACCGAGGAATTGATTATGGCACATGTCGTTACCAACAAATGTGTGGCATGCAAGTTTACCGATTGCGTGGAGGTATGTCCCGTTGCCTGCTTTTACGAGTTGGACAATCAACTGCTCATTCATCCGGAGGATTGCATTGATTGCACGGCTTGCGTCGCTGTCTGTCCGGTGGAAGCGATCTATGCTGAGGCCGATGTTCCCGCGGAATTTCAGGCGACCATCGAGTTCAACGCGGTCGAAGCCAGGCGCGTGAAAGACGCGGGCCAGGAAGCCATCGTAAAGAAAAAGGAGCCGCTGCCGACGGCCGCGCAACGGAAATCTGAACTGGGTTACTGAAC
>CAZNOE010000119.1:0-7682 GCA_964574525.1 uncultured Bifidobacteriaceae bacterium | reverse complement strand
GGCTCGAAACGCTTGAGGATTTTGCCGTCCTTGCCGATGAGGAATTTGTTGAAGTTCCATTTGATGTCGCCAGGGAACGGCGATTCTTTCCCTGCCAGAGCGACGTACAGCGGATGCCGCTTTTCGCCGTTCACGTCAATTTTGTCGAACAGCGGGAAGGTGACGTTGTATTTGCTGGAGCAGAACTGCTTGATCTCTTCGTTCGTGCCCGGTTCCTGTCCGCCGAACTGGTTGCACGGGAAACCGAGCACGGTGAGACCCTTGTCTTTGTATTTTTGCTGGAGGGCTTCGAGGGCCTTGTATTGCGGCGTAAGGCCGCACTTGGAGGCGACGTTGACGATGAGGAGCACCTTGCCTTTGTAGGCGCTCAATGAAGTGTCCTTGCCGTCAATGTCTTTGACCTTGATGTCGTGAATGGTCCCAGCGCGGGCGGCCACCGTTTGTAAAAACAATAATGCGGCGAGTAGAACGAGTGTTTTCATGAGGCGCAGATTAGCTGAAACGGGCCGCTTGTCAAACCTGCGAAGTCGGCGCGCGGAAGAACAGCGTTGTGTCGCAAAATTCTTCCTATTTCCCAGCGGCCCTTTAACATCCCGCCATGCCGTCATTCGACATCGTCAGCCAGGTGAACTCGATGGAAATTGAGAATGCCGTGAACACCGCCAAAAAGGAATTGGCCAATCGGTTCGATTTCAAAGGGAGCAAGGCGGAGATCGTGCTTGAGAAGAGCGAGATCAAACTTTCCACTGAGGACCAGTTCAAAATGAAGAACCTTGTCGAGATAGTCATCGGCAAGATTGCCAAGCGCAACATCAGCCTCAAGAACGTCGAGCAATGCGCGCCGGATTTATCACCGCTGGGCCATGCACGACAAGTAATCAAGATCAAGCAGGGCCTCGAAACGGAGGTGGCAAAGCAGATCACCGCTTTCATCCGCGATGGGAAGTTCAAGGTCACGACGCAGATTCAGGATGCGCAAGTCCGCGTCACGGGTAAGAGCCGGGATGAATTGCAAGCCGTGATGGCGGCGGTCCGGGCGAAGGATTTTCCCGTGGCGGTGCAGTTCCAGAACTTCCGGGACTGACGTGGAGCGCGAGGTGGTGCTCAGCGCTCCGTTTCAATCCCCTTGCTCCCATTTGAATTCGCGCGCTAGCATTGCCTCGTGACTAGTATGTTGGAACACGTCGAGCAATCCATGCGCGGGCGAAGACTCTTCCGTCACGACAAACGGGTCCTGGTCGCGGTTTCCGGTGGTGTCGATTCGATGGTGCTGCTGCGGTTGCTCGACACGCTTGCCAAGGCGAACGATTTTAGAATTATCGTTGCCCACTTCAATCATCGCCTTCGCCCCCGGAGCAGTGATGCGGATGAACGCCTTGTGCGACGAACGGCCAGAACGCTGGGCTGGCCGGTCATCATCGAACGCGGCGAGGTAAAGGCGTTCGCTCGCGAGCACCGCGTGTCCATAGAAATGGCGGCGCGTGAATTGCGTCATGCGTTTCTCTCGCGAATCGCCAGGCGACTGAAGGTTCGCAGCGTGGCACTGGCGCACCATGCCGACGACCAAGTCGAATTGTTTTTCCTTCGCCTGTTGCGGGGTGCCGGTGGTGAAGGCGTGGCCGGAATGAAATGGCTGTCGCGCTCCCCGGCGAATTCCGCAACCCAACTCGTCCGCCCGCTGCTGGACATCAGCAAGGCGGATCTGAAAAAGTTCGCGCGTCAAAACAACATCCGTTTCCGCGAGGATGCGAGCAATGCGTCCCGTGATTTCCTGCGAAATCGCATCCGGCACGAATTGCTGCCGTTGTTGCGTCGTCGCTTTCAACCCGCGTTGGACAAGGTGGTGCTTCGCTTGATGGACATCGTGGGGGCGGAATCCGAGGTCGTGACCGACGCGGCAAAAGCCTGCCTCAAGCTCGATCGGCGTTCGCTAACAGGCTGGCCGGTCGGCCTCCAGCGCCGTATCATTCAGTTACAACTTCATCAGCGCAAAATCGCGGCGGACTTTGAATTGGTTGAATGGCTCCGTAGCGCGGTAGACGAACCGATCACTATCGGTCCGGGCCTGGCCGCTTGTTGCGATGCAATGGGACGCGTGGCGGTGCGCAAGGTTTTGCCCGACGAGTTCAACGACCGCGAACGCCCGGTTCAGTTGGCGGGCAGGGCAGGGGAGATTACCTTCGCTGGCGGGCGAATCCGCTGGCGGTACTCCCGGCAACGGAGTGCCGCTCGTCCGTCTTCCGTACGCAGACAGGAGTTTTTTGATGCTGACAAGGTGGGCCCACGAATTTTGCTTCGCCACTGGCGCCCCGGTGATCGGTACCAGCCCATCGGCATGCCGGCCCATGTAAAACTGCAGGATTGGTTCACGAACCAGAAGATTTCACGTCGCCTTCGGCGCGAATTGATTATTGCCACGACGGCTGGAGGCGAGATTTTTTGGATTGAAGGACAGCGCATCGGCGAGACGTTCAAGCTCACGCCGGGGACGAAGCGACGCCTGGTCTGGCGCTGGGAAAGGCGCTCAATGCGCCAAAGTCCTTCATTGCAGGCGCCAGCCCACCATGCTAAGTTGGCCCGGATTTAACCGATACATGGCAGACGAAAACAAATTTAAAGACGACGACAAGTCCTCGAAAAAGGGCGGCGAGTTTCGCGTGCCGCCGCGGACGTGGATCGTCTGGATCGCCATTTTCGGCGGCATCATTCTGTTGATGCTCGCCAAGGAACGGATGACCCCGCCGAGCGAAAAACTGACGCAGTACAACTTTTTTCAAAAGGTCTATTCCAACGAGATTTCGAAAGCGACAATCAATTACAGCGCGCAATCTGCGTATCTGACTGAGATCGTCGGCACCTATCTTAAGCGTGACACGGAGGGCAACCCGATCAAGGAGGGAAACAAGATCGTGGAGTTTCCGTTTCGCACCAACGCGCGTCTGGTTCAAGAGTTGGAAACCGCGCTGGTGAAACTTCCCCAATTTGAACCCCGAGAGCCAAATACAATGCTCCTGAGCGTAATGTGGAGCATCCTGCCGATTCTCGTCGTGGCGACGCTCGTGTGGTTTTTCTTCATCCGCCAAATCAAGATGGCTGGAAAAGGCGCGCTCAGCTTTGGCAAGAGCAAGGCGCGCTTGCTCGCCAAGGAACGCAACAAGACCACGTTCAAGGACGTGGCGGGCGTAGAGGAGGCCATCGAGGAAGTTTCGGAGTTGGTCGAGTTCTTGAAAGACCCGAAGAAATTCCAGCGCCTCGGGGGTCGCATTCCCAAAGGCGTGCTGATGATCGGTCCACCCGGCACAGGCAAAACGCTGTTGGCCAAAGCGATTGCCGGCGAAGCCGACGCCGCGTTTTTCAGCATCAGCGGCTCGGACTTCGTGGAAATGTTCGTGGGCGTCGGCGCCAGCCGCGTCCGGGACATGTTTGAGCAAGCGCGCAAGAACACGCCGTGCCTGATTTTCATTGATGAAATTGATGCGGTTGGCCGGAGTCGCGGGCACGGACTCGGCGGAGGCAACGACGAGCGTGAGCAAACGCTCAATGCGTTGCTCGTCGAGATGGACGGCTTCGATACGCAGGAAGGCATCATCATCATCGCGGCAACCAACCGGCCGGACGTGCTTGATCCGGCGCTGTTGCGACCCGGACGCTTCGACCGGCAGGTCACGGTCAATCTTCCGGACGTTCGCGGGCGCGAAGCCATTTTGAAAGTTCACGCCAAGAACGTGAAACTCTCGCCGGACGTTGATTTGTCCATCATCGCGCGCGGCACGCCGGGTTACTCCGGAGCGGAACTGGCCAATTTGCTTAACGAGGCCGCGTTGCTCGCAGCGCGCACGAACAAGAAAGGCGTCGGCATGCCCGAGCTTGAGGAAGCACGCGACAAGGTCCGCTGGGGCCGCGAACGCCGGAGCATGGCGATGTCCGACGAGGAGAAGCGCGCCACCGCCTGGCACGAGGCCGGTCACGCGCTCGTCAATGTGATCCTTAAGCACACGCACCCGTTGCATAAAGTTACCATCATTCCGCGTGGCCGCGCGCTGGGGGGCACGATGTCGTTGCCAAAAGAGGATGTGTTAAACATGCGGAAAAAGCAGGCCATTGACATGATCATCATGACGATGGCCGGGCGGATTGCCGAGCAATGTGTCATTGACGATATTTCCAGCGGTGCGGCGATGGACATTCAGCAAGCCACGCAACTGGCCAAGGCGATGGTGATGCACTGGGGCATGAGCGAAAAACTGGGCAACGTCCTTTACGGCGAAAGCCAGGAATATGTGTTCCTCGGCCGCGACATGATGCGCACCAAGGAATACAGCGAACAGACTGCGGAGGACATTGACGCCGAAGTGAAGCGGATCATTGATGAGGCTTACCAGACTGCCAAAGCCACCATTGACGCCAACCGCGACAAGCTCGAACTCATCGCCAACTCGCTCCTTGAATTCGAAACGCTCGATGGCGCGCAAGTCGAGGAAATTGTGCGCACCGGCAAATTCACGCCTCCGGTGCCGAAATCCGACGCCGGACCCCTCTTGGGCGCGCCGGCAGGCACGCCATTACCCGAACCGCCGCCGAAGCCCGCGCCACCCACACTGCCTGGCCTTGGCTCACCCGCGCCAGCGACTGCGTAGGTCACAAGCGGTTCGCTGCCAACTGTTTTTCTTCCGTATCCTTTGAGAGGTATCTCTCGATGTGACGATCAAGGTCCGACAACCCACCCGCGCAAGACGCCGCCTGCACCCGCTGAACCATCTCAATGCACCATGCTTCTTCCTCGACCTGTTCATTGATGAACCAGTGCATCAATACTTGGGCCGAGTAGTCCTTGGTGGCGAGAGCGGCCTCGTAAACCGAATTGATGCCCTGTGTGTTGGCGTGTTCCATCGCTTGCGCTTGCTGGGCGACTTCAAGCAGCGACTTGAAAGTCTGCTTTGGCGCGGCGATCGCGCCCAGTTCAGGACGCAGGTCGCGATCAAGCAGATGATTGGCGATTTTCGCGGCGTGTCCGTGTTCCTCGTCTGTCTGCTTGGCAAAGTAGCTGGCGAACCCGATCAAATTCTCGTCAGCGCACCAGAGAGACAACGCCCGATAACTGTGGGCTGCGCCCAGTTCCTGATTGAGTTGGCGGTTGAGTTCCGTCAGGACCTTGGGATTAATCTTGGGGTGGAGCATAATGTTGTGTTAGTTGATACCACCTCACGCGCACTTCGCAAGCGCGGACCTTATTTGTGCAATTACTTGGAATGCAGTCAATGGGAGAACGGTTCCCCGCGGCCTGCCCATCTTCTAACTTCCCTTGGCCTCCATGCACGGCTACTTTTTCGCGATGATAATTGCGCCTTCGCTGCTGGCCGCCGACTATGGTCAGTTCGCCAAAGAAACCCTGCGCGCAGATCGTTCCGGCGCCGACTGGCTGCACCTGGACATCATGGACGGCCATTTCGTGCCAAACATTTCCTTCGGTCCTGGTGTCGTGCGCACCATCCGGCCGCTCACAAAGCTGTTTTTCGACGTTCATCTAATGTGTGCCAAGCCGGAGATCTTGTTGGAGCCATTTGCCAGGGCGGGTGCAGATGAAATCATCGTCCACGTCGAGTTGGGCGAACGGGTGACGCAGTTGTTGTGGAAAATCCGTTCCCTCGGCAAGAAAGTCGGCCTTTCGCTCAACCCGCCCACAGCCATCAGCGAGGTTCAGTCGTACCTCGACAAGATTGATTCGCTGCTCATCATGACGGTAAACCCCGGCTTCGGCGGGCAGGAATTCATTTACGAAACGCTGCCGAAGATCCAGCAAGCCGCCACATGGCGACGCGAGCGCAACCTGGAGTATCGCATTGGCGTGGACGGCGGCATCAATTTTACAACCGCCGCCGAATGTGCCCGCGCCGGCGCCGACGTCTTCGTCAGCGGCACAACGCTTTTTGGCCAGCGCAACCTCAAAGCCGCAGTGGACAAGATGCGTAGAATCGTGACCGCTGCGCACGCAAGCAGCGCTCCGGCAGGCACGGCCATCGCTGTGTCATAGCACTGCCAACTCTCAATTCTCTCCTTCCCGATATGACCAATATCAAATTCGGAACGGATGGTTGGCGGGCGGTCATCGCGGAGGATTTCACGTTCGCGAACGTGGCCCGGGTGTCGCAAGCCACCGCCGATTACTGGAGCAAGAATCCCGTGCCGGGCACCGGGAAGAAAGTGATCGTCGGCTATGACCGGCGGTTTTTCTCCGACAAGTTTGCGGAATGTGCCGCTGAAGTTCTCGCCGGAAACGGCTTCGCCGTTGTGTTAACGCCCGAGCCGACGCCGACGCCTTCAGTGTCATTCGCGGTTAAAGACCAGCGTGCGGTTGGCGGCGTGATGATCACCGCCAGCCACAATCCGCCGGCGTTCAATGGCTTCAAACTCAAGTCGCATTATGGCGGGTCAAGCGATTCGGAGACGTGCAAGGCAATCGAGGGTTTTCTCGACCAAAATCCTGTCCGCTCAAAAAAACTCGGCGGCGCTGTTCAGTCAAAGCAGGTCTTGATCGAGGACGTTCGCCCGCCGCACTACGCGGCTTTGAAGCGACTGGTGGATTTCAAACTCATCGCGAAGTCCAAGCTGCGCTTTGCTCACGAAGCCTTGTTCGGTGTAGGTGCGGGCTGCTTCGAGCAGATTTTGAAGGGGACATCTTGCCAGGTAACAACGCTAAATGGCCAGCACGACCCGCTTTTCGGAGGCATCAATCCCGAGCCGATCGAGAAGAACTATGCGCGCAGCCAGGCGTTTCTCCGCAAACATCCGCATGATCTTTGCCTCGTGACCGACGGCGACGCTGACCGGGTCGGTGGCATGGATGGCCGCGGTAATTATCTCACGACGCACGAGTTGATCTGCCTGCTGCTGCGGCATTTCATCGTTAATCGGCAGGGCAGGGGACGTGTCGTTAAGGCGCTGACCACGACTTCAATGGTGGACAAAATTTGCGCCGCGCACGGGCTGCAACTGACCGAGACCGGCGTCGGCTTCAAATACATTTGCGCCGAGATGCTCAAGGGCGACGTGATGTTGGGGGCTGAGGAAAGCGGCGGCATCGGTTTCGCCGGACACATCCCCGAGCGCGACGGCATCGCTGCGGGTTTGATGTTGCTCGAAATGCTCGCCACGGAGCGTGTGTCGCTGAACACACTTATCGCGCGTTTGGAAAAGGAATTCGGCCCGCACCGCTACGGCCGTATTGATACACATTTCCCCCTCGAAAAGCGCGCTGCGTTGATGGATCGCCTCAAGGAGAATCTTCCGGACAAACTTCTGCGCTCACCGTTGGCCGACGTGAAAAGCTTCGACGGCGTAAAGTTTGTGGCGCAGGACAGTTCGTGGCTGATGCTGCGCGGTTCGGGCACGGAGCCGATTCTTCGCATCTACGCGGAGGCCAGGTCGGACGCCGACGTGCAACGGTTGCTCAAGCTCGGAGTGAAGTTGGCGCGGTGAGACCGCTAAACGCCGAATTCCCCGCCCGGGGAGAGAACTCCCAGAATCAAACATTCTCGCCTTGAACCCGTGTACCCGGAAGTAGCGGCATCGCATGGTTATGCGTGGAAACGGCGCGCATGGAGCGACGTACCCTACGTTGGCCGTGATCCCCGTGAAGGTGGCATGGAACAATGATTGCTTGGCGGGGACTCGTCTTGTATCAT
>CAZNOE010000118.1:7688-12248 GCA_964574525.1 uncultured Bifidobacteriaceae bacterium | reverse complement strand
TCCGCCGCTTTCAGGAACAGGTTCGAAATGGGCAAAACCGCAGTGCCGCCTTGGAACAGTTGGGCTGGACGTTTGTGGCCAAGGCGCGCGGGAGTTTTGACACCGGCTTCTACAAGCTGGCCGGATCGTGCGCGGAGGTTTTGGATTCCGAATCGCCTGGTTGTCCCGAAGCATTGCTGTTGCGCGGCCACGTTCTCCAGAATCTCCATCGTTTCAAGGAAGCCGAATCGCTTGCGCGCGAGCTCGTCGCCAACCGCGGGCTATCGTTCGACTACGGATTGCTCGGCGACACGTTGATGGAACAAGGCCGCATCAAAGAGGCCGTGGTTGCATATCAGTCCATGGTGGACGGTCGCCCCGATCTCCAATCCTACTCGCGCATCGCTCACGTTCGGTGGCTGACGGGCGACCTCGAAGGCGCCATCGAGATGTTGCGCGCCGCTGTCAGCGCGAGTTCTCCGAACGATGCCGATTCCGCCGCGTGGGCGAACAGCCGGTTGGCTGGGCTTGAATTGCAGGCCGGCGACGCGGATTCGGCCAGGCGCGCTTGTGAAGCGTCGCTGGAATTGCGCCCGGATTATCCGCCTGCGCTCCTGCTCCGTGGCAAAATGCTGCTCGCGCGGGACGCCGCTGACGCAGCCATCGCGGACCTCGAGCGCGCGGCGCAACAGAACCCCTTGCCGGAATATCAGTGGACGCTGGCCGAGGCATTGCGGGCTGGAGGCCGCGACCAGGAAGCCGAACAGGTGGAGTCGCGCCTGCGCAGGAATGGTGCGATGAACGATCCGCGAACCTTTTCGCTTTATCTGGCCACGCGCGGCGAAGATGCCGATTTGGCGGTGCGATTGGCTGAGCAGGAATTGCAGCAGCGCGAGGATGTCTTCACGCACGATGCGCTCGCCTGGGCGTTCGCCGCGGCGGGACGACTTGAAGAGGCGAGCACGCACATGGATCGCGCGCTGGCGGAACATACGCATGACGCACGCCTTTTTTTTCACGCCGCCGTGATCGCCACGCGATCTGGACGGACTGAAGACGCCACGAACTGGTTCGCCAGCGCCGCAGCCATGATGGATCTCCTGCTTCCGTCGGAGCGAGACCTATTGCTGAAACGTCCGGACGTCTTCGCTGGCAGCGATGATGAAACGAAAACGGATTTGCCGCCATCTGCGGCGAAGGATGTTTCCGCTTGCAGCGGAAGGGAAGTGACCATCCAAACCAAAACCCAAACAAGAAACGAAGAGAAACAAACCATGAAAGCAAAACCCCGTCTCCTATACCGCTGCGCCGCCGTAGCGCTCGCGGCACAACTCGCCCTCCCAGCGGCGGCATCCAGTCACATGGACGCGCCGCTCATCATCCGCGATCCGGCGGCCAACACCACGGACGTTTACGCGTTTGTCCAAGTCGAGAACGGCGTCAAGAGCCTCGTGACTGCGCTCGGTGTCTATCCGCACCAGGAGCCGGGCATCGGACCGAACAAATACAACTTCGACGACAACGTGCTTTATCAAATCCACGTTGCCCTCGGCGACGACGCGACGGCTGGCAAGGCCACGCTGAGCTACGAGTTCGAGTTCCACACCACATTCAAGAACCAGAATACGATTCTGCAGTCTTATCTCGGCGTCATCAACAACGTCGGCGACGTGGCGCAAAACCTCGTGCAGACCTACACCGTTACGAAGGTTGACCATCGAGGGCGCAGCGAGCGCCGCACCTCCCTTGGCACGGGCACCGTTCCGCCCAATAATCAGGGCATCGCCACGCCATTCTACAATCAGGGCAACAACGGCGAAAATCCGGCAAAGGACGGCGTGGCCACAGAGGCGGCACTGGATCGCTACACGACGCAAGCCATTACGAACCTCGGCGGCGGTTACATCGCCTTCGCCGGCCAACGCGACGACGGCTTTTACGCGGACATCCAATCCGTGTTCGATCTGTTGCAGCTTCGTTCGCCAGGCAAGGACTCGCAGGGCGGATTCAACCTTCATCTCCTGTCGCTCGTGATTCCCGTGAGCGAACTGGGCGGTGATCAGCAAATCGTCGGCGTCTATGCCACGACCAGCCGACGCTCGGTCCGCGTGCTCCGCGATGAGGAGAATCCGCACGAAGCGGGCCAATGGGTGCAGGTCGCGCGCCAAGGTAATCCGCTGTTCAATGAGGGACTTGTCGCCCTCGCTGACAAGGACCGTTACAGCCGCACCAGCCCGGAGACCGACAACGTGTTGTTCCGCAAATACGCCGAGTCTCCCGAACTGGCGCACCTCATCAACGTGATCGTGTTCGGCGGCAGCGGCCCGGCCATCGAAAGCAACCGCACGGACATCGCCGGCATTTTCATCCCCGACCTGATCAAGTGCGATCTCTCGACCGGCCCGTGCCGGCTGGCGGGCGGCGGCGCGAGTCATCCGACGAATCCTGATGATACCGGCTTTTCGCGCCTGGGCATCTTCGGCGGCGATACTCTCCACAGCACGATTCAACCTGGTTTCGGCGGCGGCACCGTTCCCGGTGGCTGGCCGAATGGCCGCCGCTTCGGCGACGATGTGGTGGACATTGCTGTCAGCGCGTTGATCAGCGATCTGCGCGGCCCGTTGGTGATCCGCGTGGCCGATGGCGTGGACGGCGTGAGCAAGAACGACATGGCCTACAACAAGGTCTTCCCGTACGAATCCACGCCGCAGAACGGGCGCAATCACACGCATCCGTAAACACAGGCGAACAAGCAACGGCGGTTGGCAAACCTGCCAGCCGCCGTTGTGCTTTGCTGCCGTGGGCGGTTCATGTTAAACAAATCGCAATGGTCGCCGTGAGATCGTTGTTGAGAAAGCATCCAACACCCAACATCCAACGTCCCACATCCAATGATGTGGGCTGGCCGCGGCTTTGGCGTTGGACGTTGGAGGCTGGAGGTCGGGTGTTCCCCTCTTGGTTTCTCCTCTTCGTCTTTTTGGCACAACCCGCGCACGCGCACGATCCCGGATTGAGTTCGGCTACCGTGCGGTTGTTTCCCGACAAACTCGAAGCCATTCTCACCTTCGCCCTCAAAGATGCGGATGAACTCGCGGGCCTCGACACGGACAATGACGGGCAGGTGTCCGCCGAAGAATATGCCGCATCCCAAGAGCGGCTCGGGAAAACCGTGGCGGAAGCATTTGAAGTGCGCTTCGACGACGCGACCGCCAAGGCAACCGATATCCGCTGCCAGCTCGACCAGAACAACAACGTGGATGTGTATTTGAGCATACCCGGAAAGAAATTCTCCAAACTCGCAGTCCGCTCGAAAATGATCGCGGGTTTTCGGCTCGACCACCGGCAATACTTCATGCTGCAAAATCCCAGCGGCGTCACGCTGGCGGAACGCTTGCTGAGCGCGAACTCGGACACTGTGACCATCGACGTGGGTGCTGAACCAGCGTCGCCATCAGCGACAAACACAGTTTCTGCACCCCCGGCGGAGACTGCGCCACCAACAGCCCCGGCGAAAAGCGCCGGCTCCGTCTTCAGACAATTCGTGTTTCTGGGTGTCGAGCATATCGGCACGGGCTACGATCATTTGCTCTTTCTGTTCGCGCTGCTCGTGGTGACGCGCAGTTTTCGTTCAGCATTGATCGTGATAACCGCGTTCACCCTCGCACACTCGATTACGCTGGCGGTAGCCACGTTCAACCTCGTGCAGCTGCCGGCCAAATACACTGAGCCGCTGATCGCTGCGACCATCTTTTATGTCGGCGTGGAAAACCTGGTGCGGCGCGGCGACCCGCACGGGCGCTGGATGCTGACGTTTGCGTTCGGATTGATCCACGGATTCGGCTTCGCCTCCGTGCTGCGCGACATGGGCGTGGGCGCGCGCGCAGGCGGCGTGGCGATGCCGCTCTTCTCCTTCAATCTCGGCGTCGAACTGGGGCAAATCGCCGTGGCGGCCATTGTTCTGCCGACTATCTGGCAATTGCGGAAGGGGGAATTCTTCGTGCAACGCGGCGTTCCTGCGTGTTCGGCTATCGTGGCCTTGGCGGGGACATTCTGGTTTGTGCAGCGCGTATGGCTGAATTGATCCGTCAGAACGTTGAATCGTTAAGGAAGTGGATTGCGTTTGCTTCGTGTGGGATCCGCAGGTTTAATTTCACACGATGCTAGCCAAACGTGTCATTCCCTGTCTCGATGTGCATGACGGCAAAGTCACGCGCGGCGTGCAATTTGGACGCGCCGAGGCGGGCGAACTCCGCAACGTGGGCGACCCCGTCGAACTTGCCATGCGCTACAACGAGCAGGGCGCGGATGAAATGGTTTTCTTCGACATCACCGCCACCGCTCACGGTCGTGGCACGATGGTGGACGTAATCGAGCGCGCGGCCGACCAGTGCTTCATGCCGCTTACCGTCGGCGGCGGCATCCGGTCGGTTGATGATATGTACACGATGCTGCGGGCGGGCGCGGATAAAACCAGCATCAACTCCTCAGCTTTGACGAACCCCGGTCTCATCCGCGCCGGGGCGGAAAAATTCGGCAGCCAGTGCATTGTCGTCTCGATTGATTGCAAGAAAGTCGCGCCGG
>CAZNOE010000118.1:0-7588 GCA_964574525.1 uncultured Bifidobacteriaceae bacterium | reverse complement strand
AAATTCGGCAGCCAGTGCATTGTCGTCTCGATTGATTGCAAGAAAGTCGCGCCGGACAAATGGGAGGTGTTTTCGCACGGCGGGCGCCAGCCGACCGGATTGAACGCCGTTGAATGGGCGAAACGAGCCGTATTGCTTGGCGCAGGCGAAATTGTATTGAACAGCATTGACGCGGACGGGACAAAGGCGGGTTTTGATCTGGTCATTACAAGGCGCATCAGCGAATCGGTGGGCGTGCCGGTTGTGGCCAGCGGCGGCGCGGGCAAGCTGGAGCATATGGCGGACGTGTTGCTGGAAGGCAAAGCGGACGCAGTGCTTGCCGCGAGCATTTTTCATTTCGGCGAATACACTGTGGACGAGGTGAAAAGGTTTCTCGCGGGAAAGGGGATTTCAATTCGAACCTGAAGCGTTCGTTGGCGACTCGCTTTTGTCTTCCTGCGAAATCCGACGTCGTACGCGTCGGTTAATGATCGTCCGTAGAAAACCCGATAGTCCGGGGGGGCAAATGGTTGATTGACGATTATCGGTCGTATGTTAGGCTATGACGGCTTTATGAGCGCAAGAAAACTTGAGACTGCTAGTTCCTTTCAACAACACGTCACGGTCGAAGCGCGTCAGGCGCGGCTCACCCTCTCTCCCAGTGCGGTCGTGATTCACAAGGGCGGAATTGAATTCCGCAGTGAAACCGCTTTCCCACGGTGGGTGGAAATGACGGTGACACTACAATCGCCGCAGGACGGCGCCAAAGTCCACTGCACCGGCGTGGTGGTGGATTGCTCGGGCAGCAAACACGCGGGCTATCACGTCTCGATGGTTTTCACTGGGCTGTCCAAACAAGCCGAAGCGCGCCTGAGCATGATGGCGTATGCGACGCTGAGTTGACTTCGCGGCCGCACGAAAAGAAATTCAAAGCCGGACCAGTTCGCTGGTCCGGTTTTTTTTGCGCCGGCATCTGCACGAATCAGCGCGATCCGACGGTGATGTGCCGAGCGTGAGTTTTTACGCTTTGGCCGTGAGCCGCTCCTCTGTTATTCTGCGCGCATGGAATTGTTCTACAAAATCCTGAAAACGGCCGTGGAAGGCGGCGCGTCGGATGTGCACCTCAAAATCGGCACGCCGGTCATCTTCCGCATCAACCGCGAACTCATTGCCATCGAGTGCCCGCATCCGACTCAAGAGTGGATGAACAAAGTCGTTGAGAATATTACGCCGGCGCATCTCCGCAAGCGGGTGGACGAGGATCGCGAAGTGGACTTTTCCTACTACGTGCCCGGCACGGGACGTTTCCGCACGAACCTCTTTCAGCAGCGGGGCCAATGGTGTCTGGCGATGCGGCACGTCAAGACCCACGTGCCCAGCTTTCAGGAACTCGGCCTGCTGGAGCAGATCAAGAAGATCGCCGAATCGCCGCGCGGCATCGTGTTGGTGGCCGGGTCCACCGGTTGCGGAAAGTCCACGACGCTCGCCGCGATGATCGAGCACATCAACGCCACGTTCAAAAGGCACATCATCACGCTGGAAGATCCTATCGAATACGTCTTCGAGGACAACCAATCCGTAATCGAGCAGCGGGAGGTGGGCCTCGACACGCTCTCCTTTCATGCCGCGCTCACCCATATTCTCCGCCAGGACCCCGACATCATCATGATCGGCGAAATGCGCGATGACATCAGCTTCAGCACCGCGATGAGTGCGGCAGACACCGGCCACCTGGTCTTGTCCACGCTCCACACGACGAACGCCGCCCAGTCTGTCAACCGCATCCTCGATTTCTTCAACGCCGATGAACGGGAGCAAATCCGCCGTCAGCTTGCCGGCACGTTGCAGGCGGTGATCTGTCAGCGCATGGTTCCCACCATAGCCGGGGCCATGACGCCCGCCTTGGAAATCATGATCAACACATCAACCGTGAAAAAGCTCATCGAGGAAAACCGGCTGGACAAACTGCCCGGCGCCATTGAGACGGGCAATGACGACGGAATGCTGAATTTCAATCAGGCCCTGTTCAATCTGGTCAAGGAAGGCAAGGTGTCCGAGAAAGAGGCGCTGGCCAAGGCCACCAACCCGCAAGCGCTGGAGATGAATTTCAAAGGCATCTTCCTGGACGAAGGGCGCAGGATTCTCTCGTGAGCGCAAGCGGATGTTGGGTGAGGACTGAAACGTGATGCGTGAAACGTGACAAGGCGCCTTAAGCTTTCACGCATCACGCATCACGCATCACGTCCCCGCCTCACTTTTCGGGCGGAATGTAAAATTCCTTGGGGTCGAGGTGCTCCACAATCATGTCCACGGTGCGCTCAATGGCGCCGAGGTTTTCGCGGACAACCTTGGCCGCGTTGCTCCCCAGTTGCTCCCGGCGCGTTTCATCCGCGAGCAGTTCCGCCAGCGCCGTCTCCAGCTCTGTGGCGTTGCGCACTTGCACGGCCCCATCCTGAGCGACGAAGCTTTGCGTCACAGCGGCGAAGTTCTGCATGTTCGGACCAAACACCATCGGCTTGCCCAACGCGCCCGGTTCGATGGGGTTCTGTCCACCTTCGGCCGTAAGGCTCTTGCCGACAAAAATGACCGTGGCGTGTTCGTAAAAGTATTTTAACTCGCCGGTGGTATTCACGATGAGGCATTGCAACTCGCCGTCACGGTGACGGGTCTGCGCGGTGATCTCGTTACGGTAGGCGAACTTCACACCGCGGGATTCCAGGGCGCGGCCCACTTCACGGCTGCGCTCGAAATGCCGTGGCACCAACACCAGAAACAGGTCGGAATGACGTTGCCGCAGCCGCAGATAGATATCGGCCAGAATTTCTTCCTCGCCCGCGTGGGTACTGCCGGCGACCAACAATGGAGCGGCAGCCGGCACGCCAAGCTGTCGCAGTATTCCCAGGACGTCCAGCGGACGCCGCTCTTCGAGCTTCGCGGCGTCGAATTTCAGGCTGCCGACAACACGCACCGCTTCCGCGCGGCAACCCACTTCGCGCAGCCGGGCGGCGTCCGCTTCGTTCTGCGCGCCCACGCCGGTGAACGCCGCAAAGAGCGGGCGAAAGAAAAACCCAAAACGCCTGTAGCCGCGGAAGGAGCGATTGGACAACCGCGCATTGACCAGAAACACCGGGATTCTCATATTGCGCGCGCGGGTGATGAAGTTCGGCCAGATTTCGGACTCAACCAGCACAATCGCTTTCGGTTTGAGCGTCGCCATCGCGCGCGCGACGTATTTTCGCCGGTCAATCGGGAAATAGACTTTGCTGACATACGCCGGCAACTCCGCCCGCAAACGCTCCATGCCGGTGGTGGTGGTGGTGGAGACGACGAACTTGAGGTTCGGCAGACGCGGTTCGAGGGCGCGGATGAGTTGCGTGCAAATGTTCACCTCGCCGACACTGACAGCGTGGAGCCAGACGACCTGCCGGTTGGTAAGCGCCTGCTTGAGCTTCGTTTCGTAGAGGCCGAACCGTTCCAGAAAGCCTTCGACCCAGTTGCCCCGCCGCTGCATGCGCCAGAAGTAGTAAGGCGAAGACAACACGAAAAAGATCGTGAACAGAATGTTGTAAAGTGTCCGCACGGTGAATCTCTATCCTGATTGCTACCAATGTTCCGCAAGCCCGCCCCACGCGCAAAGGAAATGTTGCAGGATCACCTGACTGACGCATGCCGCAGTATTCAGTATTCAGTGTTCAGTCGGCAGCGTTGCGGCCCCGTCGTTACTGAAAACTGAATACTGAATACTGCTGCTGCTTACCGCCGGAAGAACACCCACCAAACCACCAGCAGCATCGGTAGCATGCAGGGGAGGGTGTATTTGAACGCGAAACCGAGAAACGTCGGTGAACGGATTTTCTGGTGGTCGGCGATCGATTTGACCATGAAGTTCGGCCCGTTCCCGATATAGGTGCAGGCGCCAAAGAACACCGCGCCGATGCTGATGGCGACGAGGTTGGCGCTCTGGGTCGCGAGCAAATGGCCCATGTCGGCATCGTTCGCCGCGCCCATCAGCGCGCTCAAAAAGCTCAGGTAAGTTGGCGCATTGTCCAGGACACTGGAAAGCGTGCCGGCGCCCCAGTAGAAAAGGCCCGGCGCGGGATTTTCTCCCAGCAATGTGCCGGCATTGAGCGCCAGCCAGTCCAAGGCGGGCATCATGGTGGCGAAAATCCCAATGAAGAGGATCGCCACTTCCTGGATCGGGTGGAAATTGAAGTGATTAGCCTCGTGAACGTGCTTCTGGGTGGTGAAGTAGGAGCCGGCCGCGGCCGCCACCATCACCGCCTCGCGCACAAAGACGGGCTTATTGATAAACACCGAGGCGAGAATGACGGCGAGGAAAGACAGGTTGAACAACCCATCGAACCGCCACGTCTCGTGCGTCGTCTCTTTCTCGCGCACTTCGCGTGGCGCGCGGGCGAAGTTCAGCCGGTCCACGACATAAAAAATCGCCAGCAGGATTCCCACGCCGACCACCCACATCGGCCAGCAATGCTCCGCGACCCACCAAAACGGGATGCCGTGGAGATAACCCAGAAACAAGGGTGGATCGCCGATCGGCGTCAGACAACCGCCTACGTTCGATACGATGAAGATGAAAAAGACAATGTGGTGCGCCGTGACGCGATACTTGTTCATCCGAATCCACGGGCGAATGAGCAGCATGGAGGCGCCCGTGGTGCCGAGCACATTGGCGATGAGCGCGCCGACCAGCAGGAAGAGCACATTGATCAGCGGCGTCGCTTCACCTTTCACGTTGATATGAATCCCGCCGGACACCACGAACAGCGAGCCAATGAGCGCAATGAAGCTCACGTACTCTTGCGCCACCGCTAAGACCCGACCGTGTGCTTGCAACCCGAACAAATAGTAGCAGAGCGTGATCGCTCCCAAGGCGAACGCGACTTTCGGATAATGTTTCGCCCACCATTTGCCCGCGAGCAACGGCGCCAAGGCAATTGTGCCCAACAGAACGCCGAACGGCACAATCATCCATGGATTGGGGTTCAGCGTTGCGTGGTCCATTTCCGCGAGGTTAGAGGTTCGCGTGAAAAACGGTCAAACGGAAACGTCCCGCCAGCCGTTTTGTGAACCGGGGATTCGCGGGGTTCGTCTGCACAAATTCATTGCGCGATTGCCCCGCTGCGCTATCGCGGCGAACGGATTGACGAATCCCTTGCAGAAAACATAACGGGCGGTTCGTCGCCGAACCGCCCGTGAGCAGAACCTGCACTTCTTCCTGTCAAGTCTTCGCTTGCTCCTCCACCGGCACGATGTGTACCGCTTTGTAGCCGCCGATACCTTTGAAGTAGAGAAGCAATAACAGATAAATCACGGCCATCGTGGCCGGAATGAACGAATCGGCCTTCAGCGTTTTGCGGTCGCCCGCGATGCTCGCCTCGGCCACATCCTTCTGCTCGGGTGTGCGCTTGTCCGCCGCGACTTTTTGTGCGGCGGCCAGCTTGGTGCCATCGAGCGCCGGGACTTCGGAGAAGAACAGGAACTTGCTGGGCTTCTCGGCTTTGTACGCCTCCAAGGCGGCCGGATTCGACTGGCTCAACGCCTCGGTCGCGAACCGGTCCTTGGCGTAGCCGAGTCCCGGCGAGCCGATCATTCCCGCCGACAGCATCCCGATGCCACCCATGATGCTGATGGCGATGGCACCGGTGCGCGGAAATCGATCCGAGGCGACGGCCAGCATCGTGGGCCAGAAAAACGTCTTGCCGATGGCATAAACCGACAGCGCCAGGAAGGCGACGCCAATGGTTGTCATGTTGCTGGCCAGTTGCAACCCGACACAAGCGAGGGTCGCACAAATCAAAAGAATGCCCACCGGCGAAATGCCGAGGCGTTTCTCGATGAAGTTTGCGCAGAAGCGCAGGCTGAACATGATGGCTGAGGTCCACATGAATAGATATTTGCCCTCCGCAGAGGTGAACAGGTTGCCGGTGATGTTCTGAATCCAGCCATCCGTGCCGAGCTCCACCGCGCCAACAAGGGCGTGGGCTACGAACAGCGTGAACAGCAGAAACGAACCGATGGAGAACTTCGTCATGACCGAAACTACAATCAACAACGCGCCGCAGACTCCGTAAGCAACACCGGCTGAAAGTCCCAGCGCGCCCTGACAAAACAGGGTAAGGAGATAGCACACCACCAACGCGCCGAGGATGCCAACGTCTTTGAACATCTCGCCAAAGCTCAAGCCCTTCTTGGATGCTTCTGACTTCGGCATGTGTTGCCCGAGGAACATCACGCCGTAGGCGACGGTGGGGATGAGGTAAAGCGAGAGTTGAATCTGCCAGCTCAGCTTCATCATGTCGTCGAGCAACCATCCCAGTACGCTGCCGACCACGAGACCGGCCGGCCAGCTTGCGTGCAGGATGTTCAAGAAGTGCGTGCGGTTGTTCGGGTAAAGGGTGGCAACGAGCGGATTAGCCACGGCTTCAAGCGTGCCGTTGGCGTAGGCGAAAATGAACATGCCCCAATACAGGCTTTGGTAAGCGCTCGCGCCGTGGGCGGTAAAGGTGACGATCGCGGAGAGAACGTGCAGCGCGAAGGCGAGAATCACCAGCCGACCGTAGCCGAACTTGTCGCAGGTGACGCCGCCGATGATGATGCCGAAGCAAAAGCCGGAGAAGCCCGCGCCGCCAATCGCTCCGAGTTGCGATGCGGTGAAACCGTATTCAGCACCCCAGTTGTCAAAGATGCCACCGCGGATCGCAAAGCCGACGCCAGCGGCGAATATGGCCATGAATCCGGCAATCAGTAGCCGCCTGGCATTCGGCGCAATCGCTTCGTTGCTCACTTGCAAGTTGCTCATAGTTTTTGATCGGTTGGTTTGGGTTTGGTCGGTTACGGAGTTTTTACAGCGTGAACGATGGCAGCTTCACAATCGCGCCGCCTTTGAGCGCAGATTCGTGCGCGCACAAGCCCACGCACGTCCAGTTTGCGGATTGCTTCGCGTTCGGGAACGGATCGCGATCTTCGACGAGCGCCATCGCGAATTCATGCGCGAGATGCGGATGGCTGCCCCCGTGACCGCTGCCTTGCGTGAAGCTCAGGTGCGTTTTCTTGCTGGCGTCATAGACGCCGTGCGTCGTGTATTTCGCGATGCTCTTCGGCAGGCGGCTTGCGAAGTCGGAACATTTCACCGGCTGGGGAATCTTCGGCTCGGGCAGTTTCGCGGTGTGCATCACGAGCGGTTCGTGCTCAACCAACGGCCACTCAATGGCTTTCTTCGTGCCATAGACATCAATGCTCTCGCGATACTGCCGGGCCGTGTCGAACAGGCTGCGGATGATGCGGGCGTTGACATCCGTCCCCTTGAACTTGATGTGCGCGGACTCGACGGCGAACGGGCTGCCGTATTTCTTCACGAGTTCCTTGCGAATCGTGCCGCTGCCAAAACAACTGACGTATTCCGCCGGTTTACCAATGAGTCCGGCGACCGGCCCGACGCAATGCGTGGCGTACCACATCGGTGGCAGGCCGGGCCAGTAATTGGGCCAGCCATCCATGTCCTGTTGATGCGACGCCTGGACGAATTGGAGCTTACCGAGTTCGCCCTTGTCGAGCAGTTCCTTCATGAAAAGGTATTCGCGGGCGTACA
>CAZNOE010000117.1:4823-12271 GCA_964574525.1 uncultured Bifidobacteriaceae bacterium | reverse complement strand
CGCTCGTCAATGCCGTCAATCTTGGCAACGGCAGAGCGGTCCGCGCCAATGCGACGGACGCCAGTCGCCGTGGTTTGGGCAAATGGAAATACCGTTTGGTCCGGCTCGATCGACTCGACGCGCGGATCGTTCTGGAGCGCATGCAATTGGCCTTTCGGAATGGAGCCGGCAAAACCGTTGACGGCGTATGAGTAGGTGTGACGCCGTTCCAACGCATGCGCGCTCGCCACATCCGCAGGATGGTTGCCTGGCTTGAGCAACACGATGTAGTCGCCGGGGATGACTTGCGAGAGTCCGGTCTGAGCGGTGAGCGCTGATGCGGCAAACAGCAGCGCAACTGCAAACAGACGCTTGCGGAGTTTGGCAATTGAACATCGGCCAGAGCCATTCCGCGCCGCCTCCACCATATTACTATTATTGGATTTCATATTTTTTCTAAGCGTGAGGTCTCACAGTCTTTGGCGGGGTAAGCACATGCCTCCATAATCCGAGGATCGGCAGATTGCAACTACACTCCGCAATTGGTTCAACCATGTTTTTCTTTTGTCGCCTTTCCAGCCGCTTCGGTAGAATCGGCCGGCTGCTGTAGTGCCAAGCAACTGAGATGCCATCACGGAATCCACGAATGGCGGGGGTGTCGCGGAGGGACGTAAACGAAACCACGACACGAGCTAACGAAAACTGACAAATTCCAAGTCACCGCCTTGGCCGCGCAATCCTATCACGGATTCGTCTCAAACTGATCACTTGTTATAAGAAATCTGAGACTGGTCCTGGCGACCAAAAGCTGAGCTGCTTGTGATTCATGTTGCCGCGATAAACGATCTGGTCGTGGCCCATCCGCATCGCCCCAAAATTCATACGAGAGGTCAAAAGCGTCCGAAAAGAAATAGGGAACGTGGATAAACGGCTGGATTTTTCCCATCAGGTTGCGCATCGCCACCCGCCCTTGCTCCACGGCGTTGTCCCAGTGTTCCACTCTCATACGGCGATGGAAAACTTGATCGGGGTAGTTGGCGATATCACCGGCAGCCCATACGCCCGGAACGCTGGTTTCAAGGAATTTATTGACCTTGATGCCGTCGTCCGTGTCGAGCGCTGTCCGTTGAAACAGTTCCACGGCCGGGGTCACTCCAATTCCCGCCACCACGAAATCTGTGGGCACTTTATTTCCCGATTCCAATACGACCCTTCGGGCGGGACGCCATGGGTTCGGTTCGCCACGCCTCTTGCGGTAATCCAAAGCACGAGAGTGCTGCCGCCGCGGGCGATTTCTTCGAGCGAATCTCGTTGCGATTTATTTGGGTGTTGCAACCGTGCTGCCGCAGCCGGGTTCGTCAATGGCTTCTTCCGTGCCGCGGGAATCACGCGCCCCGCTGAGTTCGCCCTGGGGCGCCAGCGCTCCCGCACGTTGTTCGCCCGGACGTGGTTCGGCCTGGGTCAGTCTCTGCCCTTCGCGGGAGAAGCCCGGCTGGGCCACGCTCACGCAAGTGCAGCCGGTGCCCTCCGCACAACCCTGGCAGCAGTAAGTTTGTCCGTCGTGTGTATAGCCTTCGCCGGGCCACTCGTTCTTGGTCATGGCGCAACCGGGGCACGCCGGCAGCGGGGTTGATGTGTCTGTCGATGACCTGGTTGTTCCGTTTTTTTCAATCTCCATAATTGTCCTTTCGTCGAGGTTGGTTTCAGTGTTCAGGTTGTAGTCCGCTCTTTCGGGCGGGATGCCCTGGGTTCATTTCGCCACGCCGCTTCGCTTTTTTTTCATAGTCGTCGAAGGCCTTGACCAGGCCGGTGAGCACTTCCGCCGAAGTCTCGAAGAGCGCCTGGGCCTTCGGCTCCGTGACTTTTCCAACGTCCTGGCGCAGATGCTCGATGAACTGACGCATCCGGGCTTTGATTTTCTGCGTGTGGTGAATGGGGTCATTCTCGGAAGCCGGTTTCATACAAGTCGCGCATTCCTTGAGGCATGGCCGTTCTTCACCTGGTTCCGACGATTTGGGTCCGCAGGCTTTTTAGGGAGAGGCACGTCAATGCCGAGCGCCGCGGCCAGGTCAATTTCATGCTCCTGCTCCTGCACGATGATCGCGCGCAAGGTCTCGCTTAACGCAAATTCCCCCATCGCCTCGGCCTGGCGGATGCGCTCGCGATAACGCCCCACCGTTGTCCGTTCGTTCTCCAGGTCCGCGCGCAGCATGCTGACCGGGTCGCTTGAAGTTGTAACCGGCTTGGGTGTCACGCCCGGCATCCCGCCCAGATAATCAATCTGTTTGGCAATTTTTATGGCGTGCGCCAGTTCTTCCCCGGCATGCGCTTCCAACTCCCGCGCAATGTCCGTGTACGCGGCCCCCTTTAGCACCTGGCTGTACACCGTGTAAGCAATGATCGCTTGATATTCTCCGGCCAGGTCCTCGTTCAACAACTGAACCATCTGTTCGCGAGTGATATTCAATCCTGCTGTCATGTTTTCTTTAGCCATAATATGTTTAAGTTGGCAGCCGGCTTTCAGACCCGGTTGCGTCCGATTGTGTCCATGCGGACCAACGGCCCGCCCGCGCTCAGCCTTCCACGGTGAAGCCGACTTTGATGGTCACCTGCCAATGTTGCACTTTTCCCTTGTTGATATTGCCGCGTGTTTCGACCACTTGGAACCAGCACAGGTTCTTGATGGTTTTGTGCGCGCGTTTAATGGCTTTCTCAACGGCGTCCTCGATGGAAGCGGTGGAGGTGCCGGTGAGTTCGATGAGTTTATAGACGTGGTCTTTCATGGAGCAGGACAGTTAGTCAGGCAATCCAGACGAACGATTGGTGGCCCAAGCTGGTTGATGGGTAGCGGGCGGCCATGGTTCCTCGTTGCATCAACTGAACAGTCAATTCCGGCGCGTGGTCGGTTGAAGGCTTCGGGAGAACGGCTCGACGGTTAACGGAGCAATAGCACCACAATGACGATGACGAGAAGGAGGCCGACCGAGCCTCCACCGATCCAGATGGCACTGGCCAGAACGGGCGTTAAGAGGTCCATAGTTTGTCTTTCATTTTTGATGGCAATTCGTTTGCCGTCACTTTCTGAAGTGAAATTACGCGATGGGCCGGCCCTTTCCTATGGGGTGTAACCCTACCGTGGATGATTGAAGTTGCTGCCCGGCGACTCAACCGGGAAAGTTTTTCAAAAGGAAATCAAGGCCATGCATTTGATTCCCCCCTGAAGGGCGAAGATTCAGCCCCGGACAATTAATTCCGTCTTGTCGAGAAAACCATTGCCTCCGGCAGCAACCTGGATGGTCCCGTTATTTCCGTTGCCGACACGAAGATCGCGCAAGGGCGTCGTGACCGGCTGCTGGCCCAGCCGGGACGCCAACAGCCGTGTGACCAACTGACGACATTCTTCCCGCCGCTGGTCCAGATTGCTGCGATAGGCGATTCCGAGACCCACAAAAACCAGCAGGCAGAAAAGCGATCCCACGCCCACGGCGCAAATGATCGTAATGACAAGTTGCGACGTATTGTAGAAAATGTTTTCCACGAAAACCACACCGTAGCCAAGGCCAGCCACCGCCAGCCCAGCCAGCAAGGCCATCAGCCACATCGCGCGCCGCAGACAACGCTCGTCGCGCTGGACCCGCGTGATCTTTTCGTCCAGCCGGTGACGCTCAGCGCTGTCGTCGTAAAGAATGCAGTGCCGCAGAAACGCCGTTTCTCTTTGATGCTCGCTCATCACTTCAGTTTTTCAGGAACTCAAGCGCCGATGGCCACGGTGGTGTTGCCATTCGCGCAGATTCCGCGTCAGCCCCTTGAAGAAGAAGCGGGCGGCGGCGGGGTGACGACACAGACAGGCCGCATGCATCAAGGCACGGCCCAGTGGAGTCCGGGAAAAGTTGACGGCGTTCATGGAAGAGGGGATTTGCGCGTGTCTCCACTTCGGAGCGCCCGGAGATGCATTGTTTTCATCATACGCGATTCTTTTCAGTTGTTGCGTTTTTGGTCGTACGCGAAATCCACGGTAAGCGCCCGCCCGGCCGCTGGCTATGGGGTGTTCACCCCATAGCCAAATTGAAGGAATTGTCGAACGTCCACGTCGGATTGGCGGCCCGCCGTTGAGCGATCAAGCAGCGCGCTGGACTATTCCATCGCGGCCAGCAGTTCACCCAGAGAAACGGTCGCGAAGCTCGTGGCAGAGTCGCTCATGGCTGAGGGGATGACGAGTTGCCGGTCGTGTTGGAGGCTGCCGCAGGAATACACGACGTTCACCGGACTTTCAGTTCGACGGAATGCTCGCGGCGGTCGTCCACCAGGGTAACCGTTTCCACGGCAAGTTCATTTCCGTCGAGAAAGAGTTGTTTCGCGCTGACGGAATCGGCGGCGAGCCGGGTGATGGTGATGTGATAAACGGTTTGCCGGTAGCGGTAGTGGATTTTGCAGGTCGTCCAGCTTTTCGGAAGGCGGGGGGTCAGACGCAGTTGATCTCCCGCGAGGTTCACACCCAGCAGCGTTTCGATGAGCAGCCGATACATCCAGCCGGCGGAACCCGTGTACCATGTCCACCCACCCCGGCCCGTGTGCGGCGCGAACGCATACACGTCCGCCGCGACGACGTAAGGTTCAACTTTGTAGGTGGCGATTTGTTTGGGAGTGCCGGCGTGATGGATGGGATTAAGCAGCGCAAACAACTCCCACGCGCGGTCGCTTTCACCCATGAGGGCAAAGGCCATGGCGGTCCAAATCGCGGCATGAGTGTATTGGCCACCGTTCTCTCGCACGCCCGGAATGTAGCCTTTGATGTAACCGGGGTTCAGGGGCGACTTGTCGAATGGCGGATCGAACAATTGGATCACTCGGGCATTCCGGCGGACCAGGCGCTGGTCAACGGCGTCCATCGCCTGACGGGAACGCTGCGGATTGCCGGCGCCGCTGATCACCGACCAGCTTTGCGGCAGGGAATCTATCTGGCATTCCGGATTGCTCTGGGAGCCGAGCGGTTCGCCGTTGTCGAACCAGGCGCGGCGATACCATTGGCCATCCCAAGCGTGTTGCTCGATGTTCTGTTGCAGTTGCCGCGCTTGAGCGATGCAACGGTCGGCAAAGGGGAGGTCTTTACGCGAGCGCGCCAGTTCGGCAAACTGCGTGAGCACGTCGTAAAGGAAGAAAGCCAGCCACACACTTTCGCCGCGTCCATCCTTGCCAACCATGTTCATGCCGTCATTCCAATCGCCGCAACCGATCAGCGGCAGACCGTGTTCGCCGAATTTCAGTCCGCGCTCGATGGCGCGCACACAATGTTGGTAAAGCGTGGCCGACTCTTCGGAGCGATTCGGCAAATCATAATAAGCTTCCTCTTCCGGCTTGACCGGCCGGGCTTCGAGGAAGGGAACTTTTTCGTCGAGCACGCCCGTGTCCGCCACACACGAAACGTAACGGCACGTGACGTAAGGCAACCACAGATAGTCGTCGGAAAAATGTGTTCGCACGCCGCGTCCCGCCGGGGGATGCCACCAATGTTGCACGTCGCCTTCGCGGAATTGGTGCGTGGCGGCGCGCAGGAGATGCTCGCGCGTGAGCGCCGGTTCGGCATGAACCAACGCCATCACGTCCTGCAACTGGTCGCGGAATCCGTAGGCGCCGCCGGATTGATAAAACCCCGTCCGGCCCCAGAGCCGGCAGCTCAAGGTCTGATACAACAGCCAGCCGTTCGCCATCACATTTACGGCGGGATCAGGCGTATCCACATTCACCGCGCCGAGAGTCCGATTCCAATGATCCCAGACCCCTTCGAGCGCCTTGCGGCTGGCGTCTTCCCCGCGAAAGCGCCGGATCAGATTCTGCACTTCCGACGCGTTGCGACCCACCCCGAGGCGAAAACTCGTTTCCCGTTCCTGCCCGTCCGCCAGGTTGAAGGCGATTTGCACCGCGCCGCAGGGATCCAGCCCCGCGCCGACTTTGCCGGAAAGGCGCGCGCGCTTCAGTGCCGCCGGTTGCGACAGGTTTCCGTTTCTGCCAATGAACTCTTTCCGATCTCCGGTGAGCGTGCGCGTGGCATCGTTCACGTCCAGGAACGCGATGCGCTCGGGAAATTCGGTGTTGTAGTGATTGCGCGCCAGCAACGCGCCGGTCTTGAGGTCCACTTCGGTTTGCACGTGCAGCAGGCTTTTCTGTCGCAAGTCTCCCAACACCCATTCCCAGTAACCCGTGAGAGACAGGCGGCGCGGTCGGCCCGAGACGTTGCGCAATTTCAAGACCGTGAATTTCACCGGCGCGTCCATCGCCACATAAACCCACAGCTCGGAGCTGATGCCATTTTCGGTATGCTCGAATACCGTGTAGCCGAAGCCGTGGCGAATGACATAGGGCGCCGCACCGCGCGCGGGCAACGGCGTGGGCGACCAAAACTGTCCGGTCTGCTCATCGCGAATATAGAAAGCTTCTCCCGTGGTGTCCTGGACGGGATCGTTGCTCCAGGGCGTCAATCTGAATTCATGGGCGTTCTCAACCCAGGTGTAAGCCGCGCCGCTCTCGGAAATCACCGTGCCGAAATAGGGATTGGCCAGCACATTGACCCACGGCGCCGGCGTCATCTGGCCGGGCTGAAGGGTGATGACATATTCGTGGCCGTCGCGGGTAAAGCCGCCAAAGCCGTTCGGGAAAATCAACTCGCGTGGCGGGAGCGGCGGAGGCAAATCGGCAAACCCGGAGCGGCTGGGGGTCAGGGCTGGAACCGAGGACTCCAAAACACTTCGATGTTCCAGTTGCTCGGCCAGAGTTCCCTTCTCGTCGTCGAGAACAATTCGCGCCACGGATTGCAGCAGCACGCGATCGTCATTGGGAATTTGTTCGAGGCGCCGGACGAAGATGCCACCCGGCTTCTCCAGCATTTGCGCTTCAATCCCCGAAGCGATCAGACCGGTGATCTGGTCGTGCAACGACTGGCGGTAAACCGAAACGTCCTCATTCAAAATAACCAGTTCGACCGTCAGCCCCTTCATGCGCCAGTAAGAGTGCGCCTGGATCAACTGGCGAACGATCTCGATCTTCTCCAGGTCGCTGATGCGGAGCAGGACGAGCGGCGCGTCGCCCGAAATTCCATAACTCCACAGGCCGCTTTGGCCGCGCCGGTTGTTGCGGAGCACGCTCGCGTTGGCCCGACGCGCGGGGTCGGCATAAATCAACGCGCCGGCCAGCCGGCCATAGAGTTGGGCGTCACTCTCCGTGGCATTGAGATGGCGCAAGGTCACCTGGCTGTGGGTCCACGCCAGATCAAAGGCGCGGTCGGCCATGCGGCAGTTTTGATATTTTTCCACGAGCGCCAGCGCGGTTTCCCGGCTTTCTGCCACGCCAAGGACCAGGCAAATGATGGTTGTTTCATTGGGCGCCAACGTAACCGTGCGCCGCAGCGAAATGATGGGGTCGAGGACGGAGCCGGCGGTGTTGGACAATGGCGAAACGTTCTGCATCGCGGCGGG
>CAZNOE010000117.1:3021-4723 GCA_964574525.1 uncultured Bifidobacteriaceae bacterium | reverse complement strand
GTTCCCCAGCAATCGCGCGTGGCATCTTCGCGCCAGCGGGTGACCGCCAGATCGCGCCAGCGACTGTAGCCGCCGCCGGCGCTGGTGATGACGACATGATAGCGGCCGTTGGACAAGAGATGAACTTCCGGCGCCGGCGGTGTGGGATTGGTAAAAACCCGCATGACCGCTTCGCCGTTTCCGGCGAGCGTCCGTGATTCCTCCAATCTCAAATCTTCGGAGAGCATGCTCGCGGCGGTGTTGGGCACCCGCTCCTGCAACAGCAGGTCCGCCGCCTTGAGCAACGGGCAGGCCATGAAGCGCCGTGGCATGGGCCGGTCCCGCAACAAATTCACCAGCGCCAGCAGACTCATCCCTTGATGATGCGCCATGAAGGACTGAACGGTGACGCTCGACTCCCTTGGGGGCAGACGCGACGGAGTGTAATCCACAGCTTCGTAGAAACCGAAAGCACCCGCGCGTCCCTCGCCGGCCAGCCGTTGCAGGTTTTCACATGCTTTCCGCGGTGCGACCGCCAGCGCCATGGCGGTGGCGTACGGTGCGATCACGAGGTCTTCGGCCAATCCCCGTTTCAAGCCGAGGCCCGGCACGCCGAAGGCGCGGTATTGGTAGTTCAGATGAGCATCGGTGCGGTTGTAGCCCGATTCGGAAATGCCCCACGGCACGCCGCGCAATTTCCCATACTCGATTTGTTGTTGCACCGCCGCTTTGCAGGTGTGATCGAGCAACGTGTTCTCATAGTTGGGCATGACCAGCAGCGGCATCAGATATTCGAACATCGAGCCGCTCCACGAAACCAGGATCGGCTCGCCGCGCGAAGCGACGAGCAAACGGCCCAGCGAAAACCAGTGGTCCTGGGAAACCTGTCCCAGAGCGATGGCAACATAGCTGCACAACCGCGCCTCCGAGGCGAGCAGATCATAGAAGCTGGTGTCACACCGGTGTTCGGTGACGTTGCACCCGATGGAAAATAAATCCCGCGCCGGGTCGAACAGAAAAGTAAAGTCCATGGCGGCGGCGAGTTCGTCGCATTGCCTGGCCAAAGTTTCCAATGCGAGCAGGCGCTGACGGGCGTGATCGCTGGCTTCACGCAGGCAACGCTCGGTCCGTGGAATAGAACGCTCCTCGCCCCGTGTAATAGGCGGCTCCGAGTCGGCGCGGGCTTCCGCGCCCGTTATTACACGGGGCGAGTCTGTGCTGGGTTTCGCGCTCGTTATTCCCGTGGGCGAGAGTTCAGCTTGCCCCGTGGAATGGAGCGGTAGGAGTATGGGCGGGGCGTGGCGCTCATTATTCCACGGTTCGAGGCCAACGCCTTCTCCAATCAACGGACTGAGCGATTGATCCAACGCCGAGAGTTCACGCAAGGTGGGTGCTGGGTCGAGTTCGGCGAACTTTTCGCCGAAGGTGTCCCCGAACTCCGAAACTGGCGACGAATGCAACGGTGCGTTCCGGGGAGCACACGCCTCTGGCGTGTGGTTTTCGGCGTCGCGCCGAAAACCTCGTTCCACAAACCGGTTCGCCCGGGAAAGGCTTGGAATAGTGTGTGACGAAAGTTCGGGCGCGACGCCCGAACTTGCACGCGGGACGCGTGCGCTCCCCAATCCTGCTTCAGAGTCCGCACTCCGCAGCCACGGCGCGAGGAAGCGCAATTCTTCCAAATGCTCCTCGCAGCTCCGCTTCAAAGTTTGACTCCACTCTTTCA
>CAZNOE010000117.1:0-2921 GCA_964574525.1 uncultured Bifidobacteriaceae bacterium | reverse complement strand
GCGAACGAAGCGGCGATTTGGGTCGCAAGGCTCGTCGCACGTTCCAACGAAGCATACGCCGCGCGCAGTGTTGGAGGCGCTTTCTCCAATTCTGCGTCGAGCTGCGGCAGCGCAACGTTTTCGCCGGCCAGTGCTTTCAGGACGCCCACCGTGTCGCGCAGACCGGCGAAGATTTGTGGCGTGAAAATTTTCTCATCCGCCAATTCCCTCAGCCCGGAGCCGAGCGTCAGCAAATGTCCCGCAAGATTGCCGCTGTCCACACTGGAAACGTAGAGCGGGAGGAGTGGTTGGAGCGTACGCGTCTCATACCAATTGTAAAAATGCCCGCGATGCCGTTCGAGCCGCTGCATCGTGGCGAAGGTGTCTTGCGTGCGGCGAATCAAGCCGCCCACCGATAGATAGCCAAAGTCGCGGGCCGCCAGGTTGGCGAGCAGCGCCAGACCCATGTTCGTGGGTGAGGTGCGCGAGGCAATCGCCGGGGAAGGCGCTTCCTGAAAATTGTCGGGGGTCAGCCAGTTCTCCTGGGCGGTGACAAAGGTCTCAAAAAAATGCCAGGTCTTACGCGCGGTGTGTCGCAGGAAGGACAACTGCTCCGCCGTTAAATCCGGCGCCGGCGTTTCGATGGGCTGGCTGATCCGCCAGGCGATCCACGGCGCCGTCAACCAGAGGCCAAGGATCGGCAGGGCGCTAAAATGAAAAATTAAAAATTCAAAATTAAAAATGATGGCCAGGAGAAGTCCACTCGCCACAGCGATGACCGGCGCGATCCACATGGTGGCATAAAAGCCGGCGAGGTCGGCGCTGGTCGAGCGTTCGGAATCACCCGACGTTTGCCATTCGAGGAGCCGTTTGCGTGTGACGAGCAAGCGCAGCAGGGTCCGTCCAATGGCGTCCAGACTGATGAAGGCGTCGTAAGGTAGAAACACGAACGTGAGGAAAATCTGTCCGAGTTGGCGTCCACCCGAACCGGCGACTCTCCGCAGATGCATCAACCACGGCAGTTCCTCCGGCTTGCGCAACATTTCGGACAACGCCGCCAACAATCCGGGAAGTGTTATGATTGAAAGGACGAGCAACGCTCCCAGTCCCCCGAGTTCAGGGAGGAGCAGCCAATTGCCCAGCAGCAGGAGCATCAAGGCCACCGGCACCAGGCTGCGGCGAAGATTGTCGAAAATTTTCCACCGCGACAAACCGGAGAGCGGGTTGGCAATCCGCCGGGCGTCCGGTCCGGGCACCCGGGGCAACAGCCATTGCGTGATCTGCCAATCGCCCCGAATCCACCGATGACGCCGATCGGCGTCCGTGTTGTAGCGCGAAGGATGCTCTTCGTAGAATTCCACGTCGCTGACGAGAGCGGAGCGGGCATGACACGCTTCCAACAAGTCATGACTCAGGATCTGGTTCTCCGGGAAGCGTCCGTTCATGGCTCGCTGGAAGGCATCCACCTCGTAAATCCCTTTTCCAATGAACGAGCCTTCCTGGAAAACATCCTGATACACGTCGGAAACCGCCCGCGTGTAAGGATCAATGCCCGCGTCGCCCGCGAACAACCGGACGAACCAGGATCGTCCGGCGCTCGGCAGACTCACGCCCACCCGCGGCTGCAGAATGCCGTAGCCTTCGGTAACAATTCCGCGCACGGGATCGAACCGCGGCCGGTTCAACGGATGCGCCAGCGTTCCGACAAGTTGACGGGCGGCATCGCGCGGCAGTTGGGTGTCGGTGTCGAGCGTGATGACATATTTGATGGCGGGCAGAATTGCGGTCTCGCCGACGATCTCGGAAAAGCATTCCCGACCACCGCCGCGGAGAAGGGCGTTAAATTCCGTGAGCTTTCCGCGCTTGCGTTCGTAACCCATCCACAAGCCTTCTCCGGCGTTCCAGCGGCGCGGGCGATGAAACAGGAAAAAAAGGTCGTGCGGAGTTTTGTGGCCCTCTCCCCCCTCCAAACCTCCCCCCTCACCCGGTGAGCTTGCGGTGAGGGGGGTGGAGGGGGGAGAGGGCCAATCCACTACGGACTGGTATTTGTGGTTCAGCATCTCGATGCCGGCCCGCGCCCGCTGCAGCAACGCTTCGTCTCCGGGCAGAGTCTCCTCCGGCGCGTCGCGGAAATCCGTCAGCAACGCAAAATGAAGGTGCTCATCCCGATTGGCGAGATGATGGATCTCCAGAGTTTCAATGAGACGATCAACGCCTTCCAGACTGTTGAGCATGGTGGGAACGACCACCATCGTGCGGCAATCCGGCGCGATGCCGGAGGAATAATCCAGTCTCGGGAGCGGACAGGGTTTCAACAGGAGCGTGGAGAGCCAGTTCATCAACGCCACGGCCAGTTGACTGGCACAAACCAGGAAGATTAGCGTGGAGAAAATGAGTTTCCATCCCTGCACTTCGAGCGCCTGCGCCTCCTGCATGAACCCGAACGTGGCCAGCGCCGTGAACAAAAGAATTCCGCCCGCATAAAACGTCAGCGGAAAACGGTGGATGCATCGTTCCTTGATCGTTCTCCAGGGCCACCGCACGTTCACCGCGCGTCCCAGCACCGGCCGACCCTTGTCAATCAAGTAAAAGCCCACGTGGGCGGTCCGGTCTTCGCGCCCTTTTTGCCGGGCGCTCTCTGCGGCCAGTTGGATGGCTTGTTGCGCGACTTCCGCTTCCGAGAGTTGGCTGTGCCGGGAGATGGCTTCGACCGAATGGCGATAGCGATCACGCGTCGAGAAATCCATGCCACTGTAAACGGCGGCCGGATCTTTCCGCAAAGTCTGATCAACCAGGCTCAGGGTCTCCACGAACTCCTTCCAATCCATGGCGCTCAAGAAACGAAGGCTGGCGATGCTGTGGCTGACGGAAACCTGGTCGGCCGCCTGATTCTGGCTGTCCAGATGGACCAGCAGTTCGATGGACAACCCTTGTTCGACGAG
>CAZNOE010000116.1:0-12278 GCA_964574525.1 uncultured Bifidobacteriaceae bacterium | reverse complement strand
CGCAAACCGACGAGATGAAATTCAAAACGCTCAGCGCCGACACCTTTTTCGCCCGATTGCTCGGCAAACTGGCGACCGCAGTTTCCCGGCATCCTCGCTGGTTCTTGTATCCGCAGGCGGTGCTGTTCGTGGCGAGCATTTTCTACACGGTCGCCTACCTCGAATTCGACACGAGCCGGAACAACCTGGTGGGTCCCAACAAGAAGTACCATCAGAATTTTCTCGGCTTCAAAGAGGAATTCCCGGGACAGGACGATCTGGTGGTTGTGGTCGAGAGCGAAGACACGGAAAAGAACCGCCAGTTTGTCGAGCGCCTGGGCCCCAAATTGGAAGCGGCGCGCATTCAGGTGCCGCTCCGGGCGGGCAGCAAGGAGATGCGCGAGACGAATTTGTTCACTGACGTTTTTTTCAAGGGCGACTTGAAGATGCTGGGATCAAAAGCGCTGCTCTTTGTTTCTGACAAGACTTCATTAACGTTTTCACCGGGTGACTTCAAGGATTTATCGGCCTTCGCCACGAAACTCAGCCAGCCGTCAGACGCGGTGTCCATCTACCTTCACGACCGGTTGTCGTCTGAAACTCGACAAGCGCTGACGAATTACCAACCACCGGTCGCCAATCCCGCAACGCCGCTGGTCTCGTTGACCAACGAACTTAACATCGTTCGCGGGCCGCTGGCATCCTTGACTAACGACCTTAATAACATCGTTCGCGGGCCCTCGATTTTCGCAACCGGGCGCTTTACCAACGTGGTGTTGCGAACAAAGACGCAACGGCTCGTCGCTGAGGACCCAAAAGGCGAAAAGCTCGCCCTTCTCAACCGGTTGCTTCTGGAAGATGCCTATCCAGCGGAAATATCGAAGAGCGATTTGGATGAGCTTCTGTGGACGCTGCAAAACTTCCGGCCGTTCGTCGAACAGTTCACCCAGACAACAAATCTGGTGTCGTTCTTCGACATGGTGAACACCCGATTTCGCACGGCCAAACGGGAGAAGAACGCGCAAAACGAATCATTGATCAAAGCCCTGCCCGCGCTCGAACGCATCGTGCGCCAAGCCATGGCCTGTTTGGGCCGACCGGGCGTACCGCCATCGCCGGGCATCACTGCCTTGTTTAACGCCGGCGACGAGGCGCAACAACAGGAATACATCACCTTCGACAATGGCCGCATTTACCTCGTCACGGCGCACGCGCCAACCGATAGCCTGAACGCCGACGCGGTCGAGCGATTGCGGACGTTGGTGGACGAAACGAAGTTGGAAGTGCCCGGCTTGAACGTCGGCCTGACGGGCGAGCCGGTGCTCGAACACGACGAGATGTTGCAGTCGCAGAGAGACACGACACTGGCCAGTGTCGTATCACTGATCCTCTGCGCTTTGATTTTCGTTTACGGGTATCAGGAAACGGGCCGGCCCGTGAAAGCGACGATTTGTCTGGTTGTCGGGTTGGCTTACACGATGGCGTTTGCGACAGCTACCGTCGGGCATTTGAACATCCTCACCATCACCTTTGTTCCCATGCTAATCGGGCTGGCCATTGACTTTGGCGTGCATCTGGTAACGCGTTACGAGGAAGAGTTACGCCACGGACGCAGCGAGGAGGAAGCTTTAACCAAAGCGATGGTGTTTACGGGCCAGGGAATTTTCACAGGCGCATTTACGACGGCCGGAGCGTTTCTGGCCATGGGGTTAACAAATTTTAAGGGCATCCAGGAAATGGGAATCATCTGCGGCGGCGGCTTGCTGATCTGTTTGATGCCGATGATGACGTTGCTGCCGGTGCTCTTGCTGCGGGGCAGGCAAAACGTCATGGACCACGAGTTGGGGGACAAATTGGAATCGCGCGCCCGGATCGAGCGGATGTGGTTGCGGAGGCCGGCGTTTGTAACCGTGATGACCATCTTGTTCTGTGCGCTTTCAGCGACACAGTTCCACAAGGTGAAATTCGACTACAACCTGCTCAACATGCAGAGCAAGGGTCTGCCGGCGGTGGAATTTGAACGGAAGCTGATCAACGCGACCAATGCGACGCCGAGGTCGGTTTTGTTCGGCGCTGTCGTTGCGGATTCACTGGACGAGGCCGTAGCGTTGGAAAAGCGGATCGAAGCACTGCCGGCCGTTTCCGGCGTGGAGTCCGTCAGCCATTACTTGAAGGAAGATCAGACCGGCAGGCTGGCGCTGATCGGCGAGATCAAGCAGGCTTTGTCCACGCTGCGCTTCCGGGAACCGGATGACCGGCCCGTGAGCATCCCAAAATTGAGCCAGAGCCTTTATGCGCTGAACGGCTATCTCGGCCTGAGCCTGGAGGAGGTGGAAAACGATGAGCCGGAGTTGAGCAAACAGTTTGTTTCCCTCCGGCAGGCCATCGAACGGCTGCGGATCGAAATGTTTCGCGGTTCCCCGGCCGAACAAAATGCGCGCGGCGTCAAGCTGGGCGCGTTTCAACGCGCGCTGTTCAATGACGTGCGCGAAACCTTTGACGCGCTTCGCAATCAGGACAACCGCGAGCCTCTGCGCGTGGAGGACCTGCCGCCTGCGTTGCGAAACCGATTTGTCGGCGTGCATGGAAAATACCTTTTGCAAGTCTATCCGAAAAAGGACGTTTGGCAGCGAGAAAACCAAAGAGAGTTCATTCAGGAACTGCGCCAGGCACTGGACCCGAATGACACGAATCATCCCATTATTACCGGCACCCCCGTCCAGCTTTACGAATACACGAACCTCCTCAAAAGCAGCTATGAGGAAGCGGCCAAGTACGCTTTGGGCGCGATTGCATTTCTTGTTCTGGTTCATTTTCGCAGCCTCGGTTCGGTAATTCTGGCGCTGCTGCCGGTGGCGGTTGGTTCGATCTGGCTTGGCGGATTGATGGGTCTCTGCGACGTGCCACTGAATCCAGCCAACATCATGACCCTCCCTTTGGTTATTGGGATCGGCGTCACCAACGGCATTCACATTCTCAATCGGTTCGCAGAGGAAAGGGAACCGAGCATCTTGGCCAAGAGTACCGGCAAGGCGGTATTGGTCTCAGGGCTGACGACCATCGCCGGTTTCGGAAGTCTGATTCTCGCCAAGCATCAAGGGATACAAAGTTTGGGAATCTTGATGGCGACAGGCGTGGCGACGTGCATGATCGCGGGGTTGACGTTTCTGCCAGCGCTTCTGAACTTGCTGATGCGGCGACGGAGTGAAAAGAATCAACCCAGTGCCGAGAATGCACAATCGACACTGGGTCGGGAGGAACCGAGGTAAAAACCTCAAAACCGAGGCAGAACCTCAAGTGCACATAAAAGATAAATAGATTGGAAATTAAAGTCAATCTCTAGTTTGAGCCCACTTCATTGCCAGTTGAACGATCTCTATAACGTTACCGGCCCGTCGCTGAATCCTTGACGCCGCCCGGTGGAAATCTAGTATCGCACCCCAATAAATTATGCGGAACCGCCCTCAAGCCCTCGCGAAGTCATTGAGCCTCTGGGGCGTGGGCTTGATTTGCGGTTGTCTGCTGCAAGCTTCGGCGGACGAACCTTGGGACGCAGGGTTTCTGTTCGATCAGTTTTCGCTGACGTTGGACGTTGGGACGCGGACTGAGGCGGTCGGGCCATTCTATTATTATCAGAAGCGCGAGTCGGATCGCGTTTTCGCGGTGCCGCCCTTGTTCTCGCACACGGCCGACGCAGCTACAGACTCCGAGGAGTTTGACTTTCTCTACCCGTTGCTCACGTACGACCGTTTCGGCAGCGAATACCGATGGCAACTGATCCAACTACTCAGCGTTTCAGGTGGACAGAATCAGGACGGTGTTCCGAAGACCCGGTTCACGCTCTTTCCATTTTACTTCCAGCAACGCTCGCCCGACGCGAGCCTCAATTACACGGCGCTTCTGCCGTTTTATGGCCATATCAAGCAGCGATTGTTTCGCGACGACATTTTCTTCGTGATGCTTCCGTTTTATATGCAGACCCGCAAACGGGACGTCGTGACCGACAATTACGTTTATCCCTTCTTTCACCTCCGCCACGGTAATTCCCTGCGTGGCTGGCAATTCTGGCCGTTGGTCGGCCAGGAGCATAAGAGTGTGACCACAGTCACCAACGGATTTGGCGAAGTCGAAACCATTGGCGGGCACGAGAAGTTTTTTGCGCTCTGGCCGTTCTTTTTCAACCAAACTGTCAGCATCGGAACCGACAACACCGAAAGGAAACACGGCCTGCTCCCACTTTATAGCGTGGCGCGTTCGCCCAATCGCGACTCGACCACGGTCATATGGCCGTTCTTCACCTGGATTGACGACCGGGAGAAGAAATACCACGAATGGGAAGGGCCGTGGCCATTTGTCGTGGTTGCCCGCGGCGAAGGCAAAACGACCACGCGCGTGTGGCCGTTATTCGGGCGCGCCCACAACGACATCCTCGAGAGCGATTTTTACCTCTGGCCTCTTTACAAACGCAATCGTGCTCACGCCGACCCCCTGGATCGCGAACGCACGCGCATCCTTTACTTTCTTTTCTCGGATCTGACCGAAAGGAATACCGAGACTGGCAGTGCCCTGCATCGGACGGATTTCTGGCCACTGTTCACGCACCGGCGTGACCACAATGGCAACAGCCGTCTCCAAATCCTGGCCCTCATCGAGCCAGTGTTGCCAAACAACAAGAGCGTGGAACGCAACTGGTCGCCCCTTTGGTCGGTGTGGCGGTCCGAGCACAATCCTACGACAGGCGCTGCAAGCCAGTCGTTCCTCTGGAATCTCTACCGGCGGGATACCACGGGCACCACCAGAAAGTGCTCGCTCCTTTTCGGTCTTTTCCAGTATTCATCCGGTGCGGACGCCAGACGGTTGCGGTTGTTTTATATTCCGTTTGGCAAAAACCCCGAGTCAGGACAATCTTTCGAAATGAAAAGCGATTAGACTTGATCTATCCGGGCTGGCGTCCAGGTGATTGTGCCGCGCAAGGGGCGCAATTTTAATTCGGAGCACGACACGCGTTATGTTTCAAAATATCGGGGAAATGGTCCTGCTGTTCTGGCGCACCCTCAAGGCGTTCCCGCTGCTGTTGCGCCAGCGGCAGAAAGTTTTTGATCAGTTTTTCGAAATCGGCAACGCCAGTTTGCTGATGGTTTGCGTGCTGTCATTTTTCATTGGCGGCGTTCTCGCGTTGCAAACCGGCCCTGTGCTCGTCGGACGCGGACTGGCCAGTTACATCGGCGGGCTGGTTGGCAACTCGATCGCCAAGGAACTGGCCCCCGTGATGATGTCCATTCTCATTGCGGGCCGCATCGGTTCCGCCATGGCCGCCGAGATCGGCTCCATGCAGGTTTACCAGGAAATTGACGCGCTGCGCACCATGAACATCAATCCCGTGCACTACCTCGTCTTGCCGCGGGTTGTGGCCATCGCCGCGGCGCTGCCCATGCTCGTCACGTTTGGCATTCTCGTGGGCTGGCTCGGCGGCGCGCTGGTCGCCTTCGGCAACGACCACATTGCCTTGTCGTTTTCAGCTTTCTTCATGAACCTGCGCGATGTCGTCGGACTCGAGGACGTCGCCAACGGCGTCTTCAAATCATTTTGCTTCGCCTTGATCATAGGCGTCGTCTCCTGTCATCAGGGACTCGCAACCATCGGCGGGCCGCGCGGCATCGGCCGCTCCGTCACCAAGGCCGTGGTCAACTCCATCGTCCTGATCGTCATTTTTGACTACATCCTGACCAGCATCCTGATGAAGCAATGAGCGCGCCCGTCAACAACCAACCCGGAGACGACCAGCACGGTGTCACCGTCGAGGTGCGCGGCCTTCACAAAAGGTTCGGCCGGCAGGAAGTGCTCAAGGGAGTTGATTTCAAGGTCAACGCCGGCGAAGTCTTCGTCATCATGGGACCGAGCGGCAGTGGCAAGACCGTTTTGCTCAAGCACATCATCGGCCTCGAACCGCCTGATGCCGGCGAAATCCTTATCAATGGCGAATCCATCCAGTCGCCGGAAGTGATGAACAAATACCGGCTCGCGCTCGTGTTTCAGTCCGGCGCGTTGCTCAACTCGCTGACCGTCGGCGAGAACGTCGGTCTCTACCTCACCGAACACCGGCTCAAGCCGCGCGAGGAGATCGCCCGCATCGTTGCGGAGAAACTCGAAGTCGTCGGTCTCAAAGACACCAGGGATAAGATGCCCAACGAGCTTTCCGGCGGGATGAAGAAACGCGTCGCCATTGCCCGCGCACTGGTTATCGAACCGCAATTGATTCTCTACGACGAACCGACGAGTGAACTCGACCCGCTTTCCGCCGTCATCATCGGCGAAGAAATCCTCAAGCTTCATCAGCATCACCACGTCACCTCGCTCGTGGTTTCCCACGACCGTGACCTTGCCTTCGGCGTGGCGGACCGCATTGCCGTCATTGATGAGGGCCGGATCATCGCCATCGGCACGCCTGACGAAGTCAAACGCCGGCCAGAGCCGATCATCCAAAGATTTCTGCATGCCGACTTCAAGAAAAACGAATAACCGAATCATTCTATGAAAAATACCCTTGAAACCCGTCTCGGCCTGTTTGTGGCCCTGGTCGTCTTCGCTGCGTTTCTCATCATCAACACCGTCGGCGGTCTGGACAAATTCCGGAGCGGCCTGCACGTGCATGCGGTGTTCAACACGGCGCACGAACTCAAGAAAGGCGACAGCGTGAAGATGGCCGGCGTCGAAGTCGGCCGCGTCGAAGAAATCACGCTCTCCACCAACAAGGTCAAAGTCACGATGAAACTCAAGCCCAGGCCCGGCAAGGAGGGCCTCGTTAAAACCGACAGCACGGCCACCATCAAATTCACCGGTTTGATGGGCCAGAATTTTGTGCAGATTGACTTCGGCTCCCCCGGCGCCCGGCACTTGGAGGACAATCAGTACATCGCCACCACGGAGCAGGCCGACCTCAACGCGATCATGGCCAAACTCGATAATGTCGCCACCGGCGTCGAGAATCTCACCAAGAGTTTCACCGGCGATAAGATTGACAATCTGCTCGGGCCGTTCACCGATTTCCTGAAGCAGAACAGCGGTCCGCTCACGGCCACGATCGCCAACCTGCAAGCCGTTTCCGCCCAGATTTCCGAAGGCAAGGGCACCATCGGCAAGCTCATTAACGATGATGCGCTCTACAGTTCCGCTCTCGTCACTGTTTCCAACCTCCAAAGCACGAGCGACGAAGTGAAACTCACCCTCGATGACGCGCGCAAAATCATTAACGGCGTGAACGCCGGCGAGGGTACGCTCGGCCGACTGGTGAAGGACGAAGCGCTATACGTCGAAGCCACTGCCTCGATGGCGAACTTCAAGGACTCAATGGCGAGCATGAAGGAGATTCTCGAGAAGATCAACAAGGGCGATGGCACGCTCGGCAAACTCGTCAACGACCAGGAATTCTACCGGAACGCCAAACTCACGTTGCAGAAAGTGGATAAAGCCACAGAAGGGTTGGAAGACCAAGGACCACTGAGTGTTCTGGGCATCATCATGAATGGGTTGTTCTGAAATCCTCTTCGCTCTCGTCCTCGATTCGCGCTGATTTTCCGAGCGACGAGAACGAGGGATTACTCGATGCGCAGGTAAATCGCTTTCAAATACTCCGCCTCTCGAAACGTCGCGGGATGATCGGGCGCGTGGCCCGTCCTCTGCAACTCAACGAACTTTCGCGCTGATTTCATCACTCCTTGGCACACCGCGTCGCAGAATTCCTCCGCCGTGACATGTGCCGAGCATGAGCACGCCACCAAAATTCCTCCCGGCAACAGATGTTTGATGCCCTGTTCTGCCAGTCGGGCATACGCCCGAATTGCTCCCGAGCGCTCCACCTCGCGTTTCGCCAACGAAGGTGGGTCGAGCACAATCAAATCAAACTTGCGCCCCGCATTTCCGGCCAGCCACTCGAACGCATCCGCTCGCACCAATTCATGTCCGCAGTGAGCCACGGCCGGCTCCATTTGGTTGAGTTTGAAATTGCGTTCCGCCGCCGCCAGTTCGTGCCCGCTAAGGTCGAGGTCGGTTACCGCTTTCGCTCCCCCACGGGCCGCGTAGAGGGAGAACCCCCCGGAAAAGCTGAACGCATTCAGCACCGTGCGCCCGCGGGCCAGCGATTCAACCAGACGCCGGTTCTCGCGTTGATCGAAAAAGAACCCCGTCTTCTGTCCGCGCACCACGTCCGCCCCAAACCGCAGCCCGCTTTCCAGGAAAACGATGGGAGCGCCGGTCTCCGACCCGGCGCGTTTCTGGTACAGCGACGCGCCATCGCGCCGGGTCGGAGACCGGCGCTCCATATTCCGGCTCAACCGCAAGACAACTCGCTCCGGCTTGAGCCGCGTCTGAATCCACCCGGTAATTTCCTCCAGCCTCGGCAACCACGCCGCCGTGTAAAGCTTCAGCACCAGCGTTGTGTCGTAACGATCCAACACCAGCCCTGGCCAGCCATCGCTTTCCCCATTGATCAGCCGATAGCCGGTTGTTTGGTTATCAAATACCCCATCGCGCCTTCGCACCGCCTCGTCGAAACGCGCCGACCACCACGCCGCGTCGAGCGTCTGTGGCTTGCCCGCGTGCAGCACCCGCAAGCGAATTGGCGAGTCGGGATCGAACAATCCGACCGCGAGGAATTTGTCCTGGCGATCATAAATCACCGCCAGTTCGCCGGCTTTGCCTTCGCGGTTTTGCTCACGGACGCTCTCCGCAAACAGCCACGGATGTCCACGGCGCAACGTGGCCTCTGCCGCCGCTGTGACGCGCAGCCGCAAACGCGGTGTTATTTCGCGGTCGAGTGTCTTCGTTCCTGCTGGCTCGCGTTTCATTGATAGCACAACCACCGGGTGCAGTTGCATTTTCTTCCGCCCCATTAAACAATGATGCATGGCCGAGCGTAAACACATCGTTGTCCTGGGAGCGGGCTTCGGTGGTTTGACTTTCTGCCAGCATTTTCGCGCTCCCGCGGCGCGAGTGACCGTGGTTGACCGGACTAACCATTACCTTTTTCAACCGCTGCTATACCAGGTCGCGGCGGCGGGTTTGTCCGCGCCGGAAATCGCGCAACCCATTCGTTCCATTCTTTCCCGCCGACCGAATATCACCGTGCTGCTGGACCAGGTGGCGGATTTCGATCTCGCCGGCAAAACCGTCGTGCTGCAACAGAACCGGCTGCAATACGATTACCTCGTTTTGGCGCTGGGCGGTTGCACCAGCTACTTCGGCCATCCGGAGTGGGAGCAATTTGCGCCCGGACTGAAGACGCTCGACGACGCCCTGCGGATCCGCAGCCGGGTGTTGCTCGCCTTCGAGAAAGCCGAGAACACCGAGGATGTGGCAGAACGCGAGCGACTCATGACACTGGTCATCATAGGCGGCGGCCCGACCGGCGTGGAACTGGCCGGGGCTTTCGCGGAGTTGGCACGCACCGTTTTGAATCGGGATTTTCGCCGCATTGATCCCACGCACGCGCGGATCATCCTGATTGAAGCTTCACCCGTGGTCTTGTCGCACCTGCCGGCTGATCTGGCCGCGAACGCCACCGCCCAGTTGAAACGCCTTGGCGTGCAGGTCCGCACGTCAACGCGCGTGAAAGACATTGGTTGCGGCGAAGTTGAATTGGAAAGTGGCGAAACCATCCGTGCCGAAAATATTCTGTGGGCCGCGGGCGTCTCCGCGACACCGCTCACCAAAAAGCTCGGCGTCGAACTGGACCGCGCCGGACGCGTGAAGGTGAACCCGGACTTGAGCCTGCCCGGCCACCCGGAAGTTTTCGCCATCGGCGACATGGCGCTGGTGCTTCAGGAAAACGGCAAACCCGTGCCCGGAGTTTCTCCCGGGGCCATGCAGATGGCCCGGCACGTGGCCCGAATCATCGAAAGCGAACTGACGCCTGGCCCGGGCCAGGCGTCCCGCCCGGCGTTCAAGTACACGGACCGGGGGACGATGGCGACGATTGGCCGTTCCGCCGCCGTCGTCTGGATTGGGAAAATCAAAATCTCCGGCTGGATCGCCTGGCTCGCGTGGCTGTTCGTCCATTTGATCTTTTTGATCGGCTTCCGCAACAAGCTCGCAGTGCTCTTGCAGTGGACGTACTCGTATTTTTCTTACAAACGCAGCGCCAGAATCATCACCGGGCTTCCACCGGCGACCACGCCCGCATCGCCATCACCCGAGAATCGGTATTGACGGCCTGAAACGCGCGGCGGCGGGTTCAAGCTACGGACGTTGCATGACGGAGGCGCGATTTGATTTCCCACACCTCTTCGGGCGGGAGAACGCCGGCAAACGGAGAGTTCTGGCGCAGTCGCTGGCCTGCGTCAGACTCGGAAATCAACGCCTCGCAAATCTCGGCGACCGGACGCGCCAGCAACTCCTGCCACTCGGCATAGCAACGAAGCAACGACGGCGCATTCCGATTTTGCTGCGACCACCGTTCCAGATTGGCGCGGGCAACTTCCAGCCACTCGGGGTGCTGCGGCAACCCGGTCGCAATCCGGCGCGCCAACTCAAGGCTCACCGCGTCTTGGACTTCGTGACTCACGGGAGGAAACTACCACAAACGGCTGCGGGTGTGCGAGGGCGAAGTCCATCCTGAAACACGCAACAGCGAGTGGTGCTGATTGGGCTGATAATTTTTCAGAAACGGCTTCCGTAATTGTTGTGCAAGAATCTGCCAATTTTCCGAAAATACTCATCTTTCTCAGCGACAGGATGACGCGTCACAAAGAACAGCGTTTTTTCGTTCTGCCGCCAGAGCAATATCTGTTCGTCCTTGATTGCTTGATCAAAACGTCCGCCCGCGATTGACGACCAACTGGGAAGCAGAGAAAGACTACCGGGCAATTCAAGGCCGTAAAAGATTACAGCCTTGGGTTTGTGCTCGCTAATTTGCCGGCGCAATTCGTTCTCTCGCCGGGCCCGCATTGCTTGGACGTAATGACTTCGACTTCGTAACCAAGATAGCGTTGACCATTCAGCGTATTTCCAGTCTTCAGTCTTGGGCGAAGGAAGGGGAAAGAGTTCCATCAAACAAGTCTCCCCATCTGCTGCTCCAAGTTGGCCGCGTTGGTAACTGAGGATTTCGTTTTCCGTGTCACCTTTGCCTTGCGCCAAGAGCACCATGCGGATCAGTTGCCTCCAAGTGGGCTGAATCTCGGCATTCGCTGCGTGCCAAATCGTGTTTCCTGATGCTGGATAAAATCGAGGCGCATCTTCCAATGGCTTCCGTCCGTGCTCGTCCCAGGCTCGCATCCGATTATCGACGTCCTCCACACTCCGGCCTCCGGCCTCCTCAATACCGATGAACCAAATTGGCGCTTCCCAGCGGCCGAAGCCGAGAAACTTATTGCAGTAGTCAGTCAATGCCGCGTCATTCATCGACAGCAGATTACAGTTTTCCCTTCATCCACCCCATCGCCTTCTCCGCCAGTTTGTCGAACGCGGTTACGCACAGTTCGAGGTGTTCTTCCTTCGTATCCTCGATTTTGTTGTGGCTGATGCCGTGCAGGCTTTGGACGAACATCGCCAGGCATTTGCACCTTGCGTTCATCACCCGGCCTCGATGCTGACAAACTCCTCCAGGAATTCAATCGGCGTAATGGCCGGAATGGATGATCCGACAAAATCCGCCACGTTTCGGGTGACGATGTATTGGCTGCCGGTCGTTTCCGCAACGATGGCCACAACGGCATCTTCAAAGTCTTTCAACGGCGACTGGCGGGCGCGCTGGAAATTTGCCTTGTCCACCGGGTGAATCGCAAAGTCCGCGAGGAATCCATCCACCGTCTGGTTTGCCAGGTCGGTGCTGGAATATTTTTCAATAATGTAATGGAGCGTGGTGAGGGCATGTCCGGGCAACACGGCGGCGTATTCGCCGAGCCGGGCGCGATGCAAAACCTCCTCGGAGGCGTGGTAATGGGGCAAACGGTTTTGCGCCACGTCCAGCAGGACGTTCAAGTCCACCGTGACTTTCATCGGTGCTTGTTCTCTACATGCTGCCGGTGCTCTTCGCGTGCGTTGACGTCCGTCGGCACGGTGCCGGTGAATTTGAGATTCTTCGGGTGGGGAGCGCGTGGCGAATTTTGCAACCGTCGGGCGTAGCGAGCGAACAATTCAGCGACACTGACAGCGTGTTCCTTGGCGTAAGCTTCCAGGAATTGCGCGTCGTCTTCCGGCAATTGCACGGTCAGGGCCGTTGTTTTCATGGGATTATTTTAGATGATTGGCGTGGGAAAAACAAATTTAGTTTCGCCGTCCTTTCAAGTTTGCCAGTCAACGGGATT
>CAZNOE010000115.1:0-12346 GCA_964574525.1 uncultured Bifidobacteriaceae bacterium | reverse complement strand
AATCCCGGTCCAGCTTCTTTTTCAAAAGTGGGTTACTGAGCGGTCCCACACCCGGGGGGGCGAAGCGAGATGGATGGACTTGACTCCAGCGAAACCAATCTTCCTTCGCTGCTTGCGCAAATCCGGACGAGAGTGGCCCGGTCCACTGAGGTGCTCATCCTGCCGGTGATGTTGTCCGGGGGAACCTACAGCGAAGATCGTGAAAGCCGTATCCGCAGCCGGTACGCCATCGAATCGGCCTTGGGGCAATCAGGCTACGCGCCCGAAGATGCTGAACGCATCGGTTGGGTCAGGGTTCCATGGCTGACCACTGAAGGGATCAACCTGGTCAAGATGAATTCAGAGTGCTTTGCAGTCGAGGAATTGAGTCGGGCGTCAAGTGTTGAAGCCGCTTCGTCGGTCAATGAAAACTCGACGCCGCTGGATCTGCGTTTCGAATGGCATCGCCCCAAGGTCTTCTATCCTGGTGCCGCCATAACGAAGAAGCCGAGTGTCCTGGTGCTCTGGCTGAACGACAGTTTCTTTGAGGACGAACCATTGCTGCGGCTGCCGATGCTGCTGGAGCCGATGATGAAAGCGGCCAGCCGGACGAACGGTTTGGCCCCGGTGAAACTGATTGGACCACGCCGTTCCTCGACGCTCCGTTCGATGCTGCCAAGCTGGAGCACGCAAGAATTGTCGCTGTCAAACGACTTCCCCAACCTATGGTCCAAGATCACCAACGTGTTCGGCAGGATTGATCTCTATTCCGCCACCGCCAGCGCCATGGACGAGACGTTTGTCCGGACCAATCTGAACGGGCCACCTCGAGCCCACCTCCGTACCGCCCTGACGAACATCGGCTTCAAGTCCTTTCACAACTTTGCCGCGACGGACGACCAGCTCGCCCGGGAGATATTGGCTGAACTGAAGTTGCGCGGCGCCGAGTTGACCAACACCAACAACCATCTGGTGTTGATTTCCGAGTGGGACACGTTTTATGCGCGCATGCTCTCGCTCACCTATGCGGCCGAACTTGCGAGGGACCAAGGGACGAGCTCGAACCGGCTCGACTTTGTCGAAGGGTACATTAAGGGCACAAAGTCGATGCCGACAAACTTCCACTCGTATGTCTATTTACGCGGGCTGGATGGCCAGACGGTGGGAGGCGCGGAGCCGGCCGGCACGGAAGACAATGCCAAAGCAGGTCGCGCCCCGATCGGAGACCTCCCCAATTGGGCTCCCGACGCCAACAAGGCGGAAGGCCAGGCGCAATTCGATTACCTCGGCCGCCTGGGTGACCGGATCGAAAAGCTGCAGGAACGATTTCACCGGGGAGACCGCGGCCGTATCAAGGCCATTGGCGTGGTCGGCAGCGACGTATATGACACGTTGCTCATCTTACAGGCACTGCGGCCCCGATTCCCCGATGTTCTGTTTTTCACAACGGACCTGGACGCCCGTTACTGGCATCCACGCGAGCAAGCCTGGTCGCGCAATTTGATTGTGGCCAGCGGCTACGACCTCATGCTCCACGGAAGACTTCAGCGGGAAGTGCCGCCCTTCCGCGATAGCTCGCAGACGGCACAATTCGCCGCAACCCTCGCGGCGCTGGGCAATACGAATCTGCTTACGCTGACGAATGTCCAGCCGCGCCGTTTTGAGATTGGAAAGCACGGCGCCGTGAGTCTCAGAACGGACGCCAGGGCAAATACCATGAGTTCCGGGACAAAATTGCATCCTGAATTGCAGCGAGGGGTTGCCTTTGAAACGAAGCTGGGGACCTGGATTGTTTGTCCTATGGCAATCTTCCTAGCTACGTTGTTTCTCCGGCCGCTGCGAAAGTTGACCTGGGAATCTTCCCGTTTTCAGGCCGAAGCACTGTTCTACGAGGAAGAAGACCTGGGTGGCCCGGCGGGCGCCGAGTCGCTGGCTTCGTGCCTGCACACTTGGGCGGAAACGCGCCACGATTTGCTTGCGAAATGGCTTCTGCAAGAGGCCTCCTCGGGACCAAAGCCGCAGATGGGGAGTTATGACACCACCTATTCCGTCCGAGGTTGGTATCTAACCCTGCTCGACGCATCGGAAAAACTCGCCAGCGCAAAGACTCCCGAACAAGAGCAATCCGCAAAACGCGAGCTCGAAACCGGCCGGCAGAAACTGATGCGGTGTTTCATTGGATGCCTGAACAAACTGCTCCGCCGCCAGATCCGCATCCCGGACGATGGCATCGAGCAAACGGACTTGCTCTCCAGGCACCTGAAGACCGCGTACGGAAGCTGGCAAGCAGGGCAGGCTGGGCTTGCCGACAGCCCCGAACAAATGCGCCAGGGCCGCGAAATCCTGGACGCTTTGTTGCAAAAACTGTCCGGCGAGCGCGGCGAAACAAATGCATCAGGCCAAGCCGACGTTCCCGGGGACATCCTGAACAAAGCCGGCGCGGCTCGCGAGGCCGGCCTCGAACTTCACGCCGTGCGGCAACGGTGGGTTTGTCACTTCAGGATTCTCGGGTTCGCTGCTATCGTGCTGGCCATCGCCCTCGGCAGGCGAATCTGGGAAGACTTTTTTAGCAGCGCGGGAGGCGAGCCATTCAGTTTGACGACGGGTACAAGCGCATGGCCTGCGGAAATCATCCGGCTCGCCGCGTTTGTCCTCGCCTGCGGCTTCATCATCCAATCGTACCACAACCTGCGTGGGGCCCTCTTCGCCCTGACCCGGCGTTTCCGCTTGCCCCTGTTCAGTCCCGCGTCCTGCGTCTCTGAACAGCCGCCCGCGACGACCGGCGCGCGGCACGACTCCGCGCGCGCTGCCGCTGATGATCTTCGAAGTTCGCCGGTCACGATGGTCAAGCTCTACCACCGCTATCGGAATTGCTTCCGATTGCCCGATTGGGACGATCGCAGTGCCATTGACGCTTCTCACCTATGGGTAAAATACCGGGAACTTGGCGGCTTTTGGCGGCGGGCGGGCAGAATTGCCGGACCACTCGTCCTCTACGGGGTGTTATGCTTCGGGATATGGAAGATGAGTGGCGAAGCGCTCATGCGCCCGCTGCGAGGCGCGGCGGCGATCCAATGGGATTTGGGTCTCCTTCTGGCGACCAGCGCTGGCTTTCTCATTCTGACCTTCATCACCATAGACGCCGCGCTCCTTTGCCGGTGGTTTATTCGGCGGCTCAGCGAAACGCCAACGGAGTATCCGCTCGCGAGCAGCGCGTATTTTTCCCGGTTGCGCGGCAACGTGGATAAACATTACCTGGATGAGTGGATTGACCTTCAGTTGATTGCTGACCTGACCGAACGCGTCGGCAAGCTCGTCTATTATCCTTCCGCCATTTTTTTCCTGCTGCTCCTGGCGCGGAACGAATGGTGGGACCATTGGAATTGGCCCTGGTGGCTCATTTCCATCTACGCCCTCAATCTCACCCTGGCCGCCGCCAGTGTTGTCATCCTGCAAAACGCGGCGCGCAAGGCCAAGGCAGAGGCGGAAGCCACGCTGGAAGCCAAAGTGAAACAACTTCAAGCCGCGGCCGCCGAAAGCGAAACGAAGAACAATGCCAGCCAGGCGGAAAGACTGCTGGAAGAAGTGCGCAATCTGCGCCGCGGCGCGTTTGTGCCGTTCTGGGAAAGCCCGGTGCTCGGCGCCATCCTCCTTCCCTCGGGCGGCACGGCGTTTCTTCAGATGCTCGTGTGGTTCATGGGCCGCTGACCACCCGGCTGCCAGTTTCAGTCCCCGAAACTGATGCCGAGGGCGCGGGCGGTCCGGACGATGTCGCCGTCCAGCGGGACGGTGCGCAGCCGACCAATGGCTTCGGTGAGCTTCACCGCGACCGTGTCGGGCGGGTGTAATGCGACCATGGAACCGTAGTTTTCCTCAACGACCAGTTGCACGGCCTTGGCGCCAAAGCGCGTACACAGCAGCCGATCAAACGTCGTGGGCGCCCCGCCGCGCTGCAGATGGCCCAGCACGCACACGCGCGTTTCCTTGCCGGTGCGTTTCTGGATTTCCGCCGCGACCACCGCGCCAATGCCGCCCAGCCGTGCTTCACGATTTTTTTCTTCGGGACCGCTGGTGACAAAGTCCTTTCCGTGTTCGCGCGCCCCCTCAGCCACCACAACGAGCGTGAAGCGTTTGCCCTCGCGCTCGCGCTCGGCGATGCGGGCACAGATGCTCTCGTAGCGGAACGGAATCTCTGGAATTAGAATCACGTCGCCACCACCTGCGATACCCGAATGGGCCGCAATCCAGCCGGCGTAACGGCCCATCACTTCGAGCACCATCACGCGGTCATGGCTTTCCGCGGTGGTGCGGAGGCGATCCAGTGCGTCAGTGGCGCACGCCACGGCGGAATCGAAACCGAACGTGATGGCGGTGGCTTCGAGATCGTTATCAATCGTTTTGGGCACGCCCACGATAGGTAAGCCGTGCTCGAAGAGCCGCTGGGCAATCGTGAGCGAACCATCGCCACCGACGCACACCAGCGCCCGCAGGCCAAGCTTCTGAAAATTCGCCCCCGCCTCGCTGAGAACCTCGACTGGAATATCGTTCGCCTCGCCGTGACCGGTTTTGGCGGCAAAGCGGCCGCGGTTCGCCGTTCCCAGGACCGTGCCGCCGACGAAGAGCAGCGCATCCATCTCCTTGTAGTCGAGCGTCCGATGCCGCATCGGTTCCAGCATGCCGTCATACCCGCCCAGAAAACCGATCGTGTCCCAGCCTCGCTTGGTCGCGGACTTGACCACCGCGCGGATGACGGCGTTCAGCCCCGGACAATCGCCACCGCCGGTCAGTATCCCGATTTTTTCCCGCATGACGCGAGTGTCCGTGAATCGCCGTGGCCACGAAAGTTAAAATGAACCAACCCGCCCCCTCCTGCTATTATGCGCGGCATTAGCGACCATCAAATCGCCACGGCAGGTTGAAATTCGCAGGCCGGGTGGAGTAAGCTTCCAGTGCGGCGAGCCGTGGTCACGTCGCGATTCGCCGCTCGATTTGAACCCAGTGGAATATGAATGCGTCGTGTTTAGCCGGAACGTCTGCAAACGCGGGAAGGAGTCACCATGGAATATCCTGTCGGACTTGAGCGTTGTTTTTCTTTCATCAACTGCCAGTTGCAGCCCGCGGCCCGAGCGGTGACGCACGCCGCAAACGGTGGTCAACGAATGGCCGTGACGATTTCCCGGCAGGCCGGTTGCGGCGCGCTGGTGGTCGCCGAGAAACTGGCAGCCCGCTTGCAGGCACACATGCAACGAGGCGCGCCGCCGTGGACCGTGTTCGACCGCAACCTCATCGAGAAAGTGCTCGAAGACCACAACCTGCCCGCGCGCCTCGCGAAATACCTTCCGGAAGATCGGATGACCGAATTGCAGGACATCACGGATGATTTGCTTGGCCTGCACCCGCCCTCGTGGACCATCGTGCGGCAAACGACCGAAACGATGCTGCGTCTCGCTGAACTCGGGAACGCAATTTTGATCGGTCGCGGGGCCAACATCGTCACGGCAAAGCTGTCGAACGTTTTTCACGTGCGACTGGTTGCGCCGCTGGAAAAACGGCTCGAACACGCGCGCGAGTTTTATGAGATGACGAAAGTCGCTGCCCGCCGGTTCTGCGTGAGTCAAGACCTTGGACGGAAACGTTACTTGAAAAAATATTTCGACGCCGACGTTGACGATCCGTTGCTTTACCACCTGACCATCAACACCGGCCTGGTGTCTTACGAACAGGCCGCGCGACTCATTGCGGATGCCGTGCTGACGGCGTCCGAGGGCCGGTTGCAAACGTTGGAGGGGCGACGGCAGTGACAACCCAGCTAAACACCGCCGCGCGCCCCTCCGGCTTGCAGGCTCTGCAAGGTCCCTCCCGATCCGGCGGACACACTAACATTGCCCTGTCCACCCTCAACCCGGTGCAGGCATCAATCCCGTCCAAGGGTTTTCCCGGGAACGAAAGCTGAAGCGGGCAGGAATTGCTTGGGGCGCACCGATGCCTGTGGCTAAATCCGGTTGTGCCGCGCCACACCAAGTACCGATTGCCCGATTCACGCAAGGGCCACGGCAGTCCGTTCTACTGGTTCGCCGCGCTGGTGCTGCTCGTCATCGTGGGTTGGGTTTGGTGGCAGTCGGCCAGGACAAAATCGCCCGAAGCTGCTCGCAAGCCAGCGCCGGTTGTCCCGACGATAAAACTGGCCGTTCCGCCCCAAAGCAACGTGATAACGCGACCGTTCACCAGTCCGCCGCCTGCGAAGGGGATCGCGCCGACGCCACCGCCGCCGCAAGCCGCAGGATTTCCGCGCCCGGCGCGGGATGTGTTCGAGGCGCAACTCGCGCTGGCGCGCGGGGCGATTTCGTCAGGCTCGCTCGACGGGGTGATGGGTTCGCAAACGCGCGCGGCCCTGGCGGCGTTTCAGCGGAAGTTCGGTTTGGCCGGGACCGCGCAACTCGACGCGGATATGAAGGCGCGACTGTCACTCGAAGCGCCGCCCCTCACGATTTACAGAGTCACTTCCAACGATCTGGCCCGGCTTCAACCCGTGAGCAAGACGTGGCTGGGCAAATCGCAGCAAAGCGCGCTCGATTACGAAACGATTCTCGAACTCGTTGCCGAGAAGGGGCGCGCGAGTCCTAACCTCGTGCGTCGGCTCAATCCGGCAATTGACTGGACGAATGTGGTCGCGGGAACGGAAGTGCAAATCCCGGATGTGCAATATCCGCCGCCGGCGTCGAAGGCTGGATTCGCCGTCATTGCTCTCGCGGCGAAATCGTTGGAAGTGTTCGATGCGGAGACGAATTTGCTGGCGCATTTCCCTTGTAGCATCGCGGCGCGCGTGGAGAAGCGGCCCGTGGGCGAATTGCACGTCGCCGGCATTGCGCCGAATCCGGATTACACGTTCAACCCGGAAGTTTTTCCTGAATCACCGGAAGCGCAGCAGATCAAAACGAAACTCATCCTGCCGCCCGGCCCAAACAATCCCGTCGGCACGGCTTGGATCAGTCTTGATCTTCCGGGCTACGGCATTCACGGCACGCCCAGCCCGGAGCAAGTGGGCCGCACCGAATCGCACGGCTGCTTCCGGCTGGCGAACTGGAACGCGGAGTATTTGCTCAGGCTCGTGTGGATCGGGATGCCCGTTCGCGTCGAACCTTGAACCGCGGAGGCGAACACCAAACTGGTGGGGCGAACCTGGAGACGAGACCGGCTCGCGAGGATCCGCGCCTGAAGATTCCGCAACATTTTTGAACGTTCTCGTCAAGCACACCTTCAAGTTCACGATCAAGCTCGAGCCCCAGTCAACCTGGAATGACCGAAGAGCAAACGCCATGAAGACCTAAATACTCAGCGAGCCGCAAAGCTGTCGAGCCGCAAAACCCACGCCCATCGCGCCGGACTCGGTTGTAGGAGACGACGTGAGGAGGCTCAAAATGATCCTCCGGAAGAAAGCTTTGAGTCTCGTCACTTCTTGGTGGTAGGGACATCGCGCTGCGATGTCCCCCCCGCGCAACAGCGGGCGGAACGAACCGGGAATGACGTTAGCGCCGGTCAATGCGTTGCGCCGCTGCTTCGCGGCGCTCGGACGGCGCAAGCGCGCCGTCCCTACCGCTTCGGCTGAACAGAGTGGACGCGACGGGCAGCGACGCCGTCTCCTGATTCGCGCAACGAATGAACGATGAGCAATCTGTTTCAATGCTCAGGACCGATCCCTTCACGCAATCTGTGTTCTCAAACGGCGTTTTGTAACAGGGAAAATACTCCCTGTTACAGGGTTGACATTGCGGGTGAACCAAGCTGAGATGAGGGCATGGCGCGCTCGTCAACCACCTATCCTCGCAAATGGAACTCACGCGAAACCACTGTTATTCGTGTTCCCGAGCGGATGGCCGATGACCTATTGCGAATCGCCCGTAGGCTGGATGAATCGCGAAGTTATTCGTTGCGCGATGAGACAAGCGGACTGGTATTAGAAATTGTTCCGACTAAACGTGTCTCATACAAGTCGGATAAACCGATCAACGTGTCCAGTGTGCCGCAGCGGAGTCCATTTCGTTATCCCGGTGGCAAGACTTGGCTTGTGCCTTACATTCGCGATTGGCTGCGCAGCAAGAAAAAGGTGCCGGCGCGCTTGATCGAACCTTTTGCTGGTGGCGCGATCGTCAGCCTGACGGCGGCGTTTGAAGGGCTGGCGCGGCATGTCATCTTCGCGGAACTGGACGAGGCCGTGGCTTCAGTTTGGCGTGTCGTGTTGAATGGACAAGCGGAGTGGCTGGCAAAACAGATTTTGAATTTTGACCTGACCCTTGAAAACGTGACGACGGTACTGAAACGAGACGCCCCTGAACTTCGTGAAAAAGCCTTCCAGACACTTTTGCGAAATCGTGTGCAGCGCGGTGGCATCCTTGCCGACGGTGCAGGGCTGATCAAAACTGGTGAGAACGGACGTGGGCTAAATTCGCGCTGGTATCCCGAAACTCTGGCGCGACGCGTCCGCGAGATTAACCGGCAGAAAGACAGGATGACGTTTGTTGAGGGCAACGGATTTGATTTGATCGACGAGCACAAGGCCGAGGCCGAGGCCGCATTTTACATTGACCCACCTTACACGATGGCCGCGCGACGCCTTTACAAGGTTTGGCAGATTGACCAAACGCGCCTGTTTGCAGCGATGGCGGCGTGCAAGGGGGATTTCTTAATGAGCTACGACAACACGTCAGAAATTGCAGCACTTGCTAAGAAGCACGGATTTGAAAGCCGTCCTATCGCCATGAAGAGCACGCACCACGCTAAGATGACCGAATTGTTAATCGGCAAGGACCTGGGCTGGCTTGAGAATTGAGCGCAGTCTAACTCTGTTTCCCACCAGCGAGTGGATGGGATGGTGCGCTCATCTCGAGTTTCACCCGCAACTGTTCTTCAAACCTCTCTTTGGAGAGAGGAACTCCGCCTGTCAGCGATTTTACCGACGCATCAAGCTTGGTGAAGACAACCTCTCGAGGGACAAGCGTCCATCCACCCGGTTTGGGGTCGTATCGGACGACGAACCACGCGATCTCCGCATTCGACAAGTGCCGTTCCCGGTCTAATGCCACGAGCGAGCCAAAAAACGCTTCGTCAATCACCACGGCCATCTTCTTTCCCCAAGTGCGTATCGTGGGAACTTTCGTCTGAAGCTGTGGCAACAACCGTTTAGGCCCAGAACTGCGCCAATCCGGACGGCGGTGCTTTGCAGGAAACTGCAAAGCCTCGCTCTCCTTTTCCGCCAGCACCTTGAACTCATTGGCCATGCTCTTACCGGAAAAGTATACAGCCTGAAGTTCGAGCGCGCACCAATCCATCGGTTGGCGGGACGGATGAACCAGCACGTTGTCTATTCTCCCGATGAAATCGCGAGAATCCCCTTCTTCATCTTCCTCCGCTTCTTCTGGACGCAGCCGGTCAAGGAATCCAATCTCACTCAGAACAACGGGGGCTTTTGTTTGCAGTAGTGTTTCGCCCACCCAGCCGAAAATCGTGTCAGCTTCGAGAAATCGTTGCGGGCAAGTCGTTATTACCGGGCCGACTCCCGAAACTAGACCATCACCAACTTGCCGATACTGACGCAACGAACAGACACCACCCTTCTTGTTGCATTTGGTGTCTTGTTGAAATGGGCAGGCCGCGCCGATGATGGCGTTCGCTTCGATTTCAACTTTTGCCCGCTGAAATCGCTCGCTATGTGAGAGCGACTCGAAACCGTTCCCATACCACTCACCGATGGAATATCTGGCACGGATTTTCGGCTGCTTCGGCTTGGCCATGCGCTGTGATTATCATAAATGACTGCGCTCCGCCAAGCCATTGTGGCAGTTTTGAGATTGGTGCCAGCGATTGCCCTGCGCGTTTCTGTCCCGGAAGGATGCAGTTGTGATTCACGTGCCCCACATTGTCGCTCGCGGAGCTTCGCAGCCTTTCGTTTTTCGAATCTTTTGGGTTGTGGCTTGAGCGATGCGTAGGTGTCGTTCCGAAGAGCGGTTCGACGCCAGACTGTTTTGGCCTTGCCGGATTGTTCTACGGTCATCGAGCCGTCGCCAGCACTGAGGCATTTATGGTGATTGAGCATTGGTTTGTCTTTGACACAGTCTGGCCGTTGGCGCTACATCGTTGCTCATCAACTGAGAATGTGAGTGTATGGCCATCACACCCTATCTCCTTTATGAAGACGTTGGCGGCGCGCTGAAGTTCCTGGCCAAGGCGTTCGGATTCCGGAAGTGCGGCGCACAGATGTTGGGCCCGGACCGCAAGATCAGGCACGCCGCGATGCAGCTTGGCGATGACATGATCATGATGGGGTGCCCCGGGTCCGGTTATCGGAACCCGAAGCGGCTCGGCCAGGCCACGCAGAACCTCTACGTCAATGTGGCGGATGTGGACAAACATTTTGAGCGCGCCCGGAAAGCCGGCGCTGCCATCCTCCAGGAGCCCGCCGATACCGCTTACGGCCATCGGCGTTATGGTGCGGAAGATCCGGAAGGCCATCAGTGGTACTTCGCACAGGAGACCCGCCGTCCGAAATCGAAACGGAAAACCAGGTGACGAAGGCGGAGAGCGTCGCGCCCTGCCAGCGATTGGCTCAGGCGGAGAAACGGGCGAAACTAATTTGATCGTAAACCAGCCGCAACCCGCCAGGCACAGCACGGTCTGCAAGGGATGGCTAAGGTGAGCGCCCTGCCAGCCAATGCTCGACACTATGAAAGACCTCAACCGGAAAATCAGCGCCCTGGCTTTGATCAGTTTGTTGATGAGCGCGACATCGGCGGTGAGCCAAACTTCTGAGCGCGGACTTTTCTCAGATCAGGCTGACGTGGGCAACGTGCGGAAGCCGGGATCGGTGGAATACGATTCTGCGCGTGGCAGCTACATGATCGCGGGCGGCGGCGAAAACATGTGGTTCACCAACGACGCGTTTCATTACGTGTGGAAGCGCATGTCCGGCGATCTAACGCTGGCCGCCAACGTCCGCTGGATTGGCACGAACGGAAATCCTCATCGCAAAGCCTGTCTGTTGATACGCCAAACACTGGATGCGGATTCTCCCTATGCGGATATCGCCGTGCATGGCGACGGATTGACCTCGCTCCAGTACCGGGAAACCAAAGGCGGACCAACGCGCGAAATCCAGGCCAACGCCTCCGCGCCCGGCCGCGCCCGTCTGGAGAAACGCGGCGATTACGTTTCGATGTCCCTCACGACTGCGGGAGAGCCGTTACGACCGGCCGGCGGTGCGTTCAGGATTCAGTTCAGCGAACCGTTTTACGTTGGCCTCGGCGTTTGCGCGCACGATAACAATGCCATCGAGCGCGCGGAGTTTTCGCGCGTTGAAATCGCCAGCCTGCCTCCGCCGGCCGGTCCGCCCACCAACGTGTCGAGCACACTCGAATATATTTCCATCGCCTCGAAAGACCGGCGCGTTGTCTATCACACGGCCGATCACATCGAAGCGCCGAATTGGTCGCGCGATGGTCAGTCGCTTTTGTTCAACGGCAAGGGCCGCATCTGGCGAATGCCCGTGACCGGAGGCCAACCAGAGCCGGTTGACACGGGTTTCGCCACGCGCTGCAACAACGATCACGGCATTTCACCGGACGGCGCGCAACTCGTCATCAGCGACCAGTCGCAAGGCGACCGGCGCTCGCGCATTTACATTTTGCCTGTCGCTGGAGGCACGCCACGGCGCATCACCGAGACGGGGCCGTCGTATTGGCACGGCTGGTCGCCCGACGGCCAAACGCTGGCCTACTGCGCCGAGCGCAACGGCGAGTTTGACATCTACACGATTCCCATCGCCGGCGGAAACGAGACGCGCCTGACCAATGCCAAAGGGCTCGACGATGGACCGGATTATTCGGCGGATGGACGGTTCATCTATTTCAATTCGGACCGCGCGGGCCAGATGCAAGTCTGGCGCATGAAACCCGACGGCTCGCAGCAGGAGCAAGTCACCACCGACGAATGGAATAATTGGTTTCCGCATCCGTCGCCCGACGGTAAGTGGCTCGTGTTTCTCACTTACGCAAGAGAGGTCCAAGGGCATCCGGAAAACAAGGACGTGATGCTTCGGTTGATGCCGATGGCGGGCGGTGAAATCCAAGTGCTCGCAAAACTTTTCGGAGGTCAGGGGACGATCAACGTCCCGTCGTGGTCGCCCGACAGCCGGCGAGTAGCCTTCGTCAGCTATCAGCCGGTGTATCTCTGACGGGGAAGCGATGCTTAATGCTGCCGGATGGGGGAAAAGTAGAAAGCAGAAATTGGGAAAGCAGAAATCGGAAGATCGGAAGCCCGAGTCCCATTTCTACTCTCTGCTTTCTGCTTTCTGCTTTGGATTTGCGGGCGCCGGATT
>CAZNOE010000114.1:4004-12386 GCA_964574525.1 uncultured Bifidobacteriaceae bacterium | reverse complement strand
ATGGCCCGCGAACAGGCGGCGTCCACTTCTTCGAGAATGTGCGTCGAAAAAATGATCGCCTTTTTCTCACCCATGCGCTTGATGATGCCGCGCACTTCGTGCTTCTGGTTTGGGTCAAGACCGTCGGTCGGCTCGTCCAGCACCAACACTTCTGGATCGTGAATGATGGATTGGGCAAAGCAGGTGCGATGGCGGTAGCCCTTGGACAGGGTTTCCACGCTTTGATGCAGGACGGATTCGAGAAAGCACATTTCCACCGCGCGGCTGACCGCTTTTTTCCTTGCGTCGCCGCGCAGCCCGCGAATTTCGGCGGCGAAATTCAAGAAGCCATGCACGGTCATGTCGGTATAGGCGGGCGCGTTTTCTGGCAGATAACCGATCAGCCGCTTGGCCGGAATGGGATTCTCCACCATGTCGAAGCCCCCGACGGAGACTTTGCCTTCAGTCGGCGGGATGAAACCTGTGATCATCCGCATCGTCGTGGATTTCCCCGCGCCATTCGGTCCAAGAAAGCCCAACACCTCGCCACGCGCGACCGAAAATGAAACGCCGTCCACGGCGCGCTTGGCCCCGAAAAACTTCGCCAGGTTCTCAACTTTTATCATACTTGCCGCTTATTATCTGACGCAAACGAGCCGTGGAAATAGCGCCTCAGGCCGCCGTTGTAAACAGGTTTTTTCGGCGAAGCATCCATGCAGGAGCTTGCTGGGCACCACTCGACCGCTACGGGAAATTTGACAAACCCGCTAAAAAATGTTCAAAATAATCGGCGCATTCACGAGGCCACCTCTGTCTATTGCTGTCAGAAAGGCCGGGCCGCGTGGAATTTCTGATTCGTAACACCGGCACGTGCAAACCCCTCTATACCTCCCCCGCGTATCGGGAAGAAAGCAAATCACGGCCGGGGAGCACCCAGTTTGTCGCTTGCGGCTCAGTCGAAAATGCCGCATTCGGGTTTCCGAGTGAGATCGTTGCGGCTTTAGTGCCGTCAACTATCCGGTAGCGATCATGCCCTGACGCCCGCCCGGCTGGTCTTCGCCGTTCCAACTACCAGCGGCGGTGATGATAGACGCGCGGCCCAAAATATAAGCGGACGCCAGGGCCGTAATAAGGCGGCGGCCCGTAATAATACGCCGGCGGCCCATAAGGCGGATAAACGTATTCGGGAGGAGGCGGAGGCGTGTTCTGGTTCATATCGAAGTAAATGCGCTCGGGGATGTGGTCTTCCGTCACCCCATGCCGACCGGTGCCGAACGCGCGGTATTGGGCGAATTGATTCGTCGTCAGGGGGTATGCCCGGATGACATACTGGTACGAGCCAAAGTCGTGAAACGTTCCATCCTTATCGCCGAAAATTTTTATGTGCACCGGCGCATTACCCACGGAACTGCCGTTGGCTTCTATCCGCGCACCCGGCTCTGAAGCCTCAATGAGGACATCGTAGGCGATTGTGCCATGAGGTCCGCGCTCGACGCTGGGATCCACGGACTGACACCCTGTCAGAACTACGACCGCTGCGCCTGCGGCCAAAATCAATGTTTTTTTCATGATAACAAACCATCGCTCTGCAGCGAAGAATTTCAACCCCGGAATCCTAATCCACGCTGATCCCAAAACCGGAGTTTACACTGGGCACGGTATGCTCAGAGGACTTGTTACTCTTAGTCCCAACGTCTTTCGACCTCATTGGCGCGTGAATATTCGAAGTTTGTGCTTGCCCCCCAAGCCGACAATTGTTGTAAGGGCGATCACTGGGAATGGCCGACCGCGATTACTGGCGTGGTATTATCGGCGAATTGAAGCAATTGCATGCGACAGGAAAGTTGACTCCGGAAGGCACGGAGGCTTGATCATGGAGAATAGCGAATCCCGACCCCGTTACGAGACATCGGGGCGGGCAGAATTCCATCACTCGGCCCGCTCCTGAATTGACAGCCGCGCGTAAAAAAGTCTTTGCTGTGTCAGACCGACATGGCCGACGACAGCAAACGCAATCCGCATCCAATGGGACTGCATCGTCTGGCATGGGCGGCGGGGATAGTCGGCCTGCCGCTGTCACACTACTGGCTCGTGGCGAAAATCGAACCGTTCTATTCTTCCATTTATTGTTTTCTCTGGTGGTCTTACATTTTTGCGGCGGACTTTGCGGTTTGGAAATTGCGCGGCACTTCGCTCTTGCGGGATCGTCCGAAGGAATTCCTGTTTCTCACGGTCTGGTCCGTGCCGGTGTGGATGTTGTTTGAGGCCGTAAACCTCCGCATCCAGAACTGGTACTATGTGATGGCGCCGTGGTCCTGGTCTTGGGGCACATTATTCCTCTTCCTCGCCTTCGGCACCGTTCTGCCCGGCATCTTTGAAACGATGGAATTGGTGGTCGGGCTGATTGAAAAGCGGTCGCCGGGTGGCAGGATTGCGGGCCGCCCATTCAACCTGAGCCTTTGGAACGTCCGCATTCAATGGGGTATTGGGACGCTGATGCTGGTGTTGCTGCTGGTTTTCCCGGACGTTTGTTTCTGCCTGGCGTGGGGCTTTGCATTTTTTTTGACCGAACCCATCTGTTGCTGGAGGCGGCGAAACGAAAAAGACCATATTGGGCGGAGCCTTTTAGGGCAGTTGGCCGCGGGCGACCACACCAGGCTGGTTGCGCTGCTGGTGGCGGGATTTATTTGCGGCGGGCTTTGGGAGGCATGGAACTTCAGCGCGCGAACCAAGTGGATTTATTCCGTGCCGTTTTTCGATGAACTGAAACTGGGCGAAATGCCGGTGCTGGGGTTTTTTGGCTTCCCGCCGTTTGCGTTGGAGTGTTATGCGCTGGTCAACTTCCTCAGCCTGCTGCGCGGCGGGCGACATTGGGAACTTGCCGCGCCAGAAAACCAGGAGCGGCGCGGCCTGTCGGTCTGGGGTATGACCGCCAGCGCCGTGCTGGTGCCGCTATTCATTCTGGTTTGTGGGGTAGCTGCCACTTACTACACCGTGGCGTCTTTCGCGGCGCCGTTGGACTATTGCTTCCGGCGGGAGCTTGGCGAACGAGGAGTGGAAGCGTTGCGCCAAAGAAATGCCATCGAGGGAAATTTGTTTCTCAGATTGAAAGAACGGCCGCCGGAAATAGATGCGGCGCTTTATGAGCGGATGCGGCGCATCGTCACCTTGAGTGAGTGCAAGGGGATGGGGATAAAACATGCCCGGGCGCTTGAGGCGTTGGAGATTACGCGATTGGATGAATTGGCGCGGGAGAATCCTTCGGAGTTGATGGGGAAACTCAGGGAACTGGGCCGGCGTGTGCGTCTGGAGGAGGTCAAGATCTGGATTCGGGAGGCAAACCGATTGAAGTAAAGCCCGCTGCTGCTTGCGGACGTTCACATCGCTTCCCGTGTCGGAACGCGCCTCTGAATCCTTCTCCGTCTCCCGCCCTCGCCCGTTGAAGCGATCCCGCCGGCGGGATCACGCTCCAGAATCGAAGCGCCTTTGCTCTACGGCCTGAAATTCATGATCAACCAACGGAAGTTGTCGCCCCGGTCTTCGATGCCCCCGCCGCCGGTCTGACCATTCATTGTGCTGGTCCAAATCGTGGCCTGATCGAAAAACGCCCGATCGGTCTGAAGCTTGACGTGCATGTCGCCAAACAGCGCATTGACCGCAAGACCCTGTTTAACACCTGAACGATGCGTGATCATGTCCAGACGATACAGCAGGTCCGAGGCGATCGAGTACTGGGCCGCCAATTCCGACGCCTTGCTCGCAAAACCAGGCGGGGCGAAAGCCGGTTTCGACAGCACCGTCCGGGTGGACAGCGTCTTCGTGCCGTGTTGTGGAAAATACGAATAGCCCGCGCGCACACGATTGTTGCCGTTGAAGGCGGGCCACCGGCCGGTCGGGTCAAGGTAGGCTTCGTAGGTTCGTTCGACCAGGAACGGGTCGGTGCCAGCCTTCACGTTGACGCCGCTTAGACAGTAAAAGACCCGGGCGTTGGCAATCGCTTTGGATTCCCAGAGATAGCCCAGATTCCTGGCGCCGGCCGCGTCGATTGTCCCCTCGTAAAGATTGTAAGCACGATCAACCGTCGCCGTGTCGGTATCCGTCCATTGCGGGGGCGGAATCTTGTCATTGTTGTCGCTACTGTAGAGGGCAATCCCAATGCCAATTTGTTTCAGATGATTGGCACACGTGATTCTCTTGGCACGCTCCTTCGCGCGAGACAACGCGGGCAGCAGCATGGCCGCCAGAATCGCGATGATCGCGATGACCACCAAGAGTTCAATCAATGTGAAGGCAGACGAGCGCAGAGCGGATTTTGCCGCAGGCTTCAGGCTAGTTCCCATGAAACCATCTTGCCGAAAACGGCAATGCCGGTCAAGGGCGGTGAGAAGCCTTTCGGGTTTCGCATGAAGATTTACTTCCCTCCCCTGCCCGCTTCTGGCTACCTATGCGCCATGATTCAACGAACGAAATTCAACGCTGGCGCAATTTACTGCGCCGCAGTTTCACTTGCCGCTTCTGTATCAAGCCTCTTCGCCGCCGACCCGCTGCCTCAGATCGCGCTCCGCGACGCTTACCCTGCGCTCAAATTTGAGCGACCGCTCTGGATGGAAGAAGCGCCGGACGGCTCGAAACGTGTGTTCGTCGTCGAACAAGCGGGCAAGGTTTGGCTGTTGCCGCAAGATCGAAATGGCACTGAGAAAAAGCTGTTCCTGGACATTTCAGATCGGAAGCCGCTCGTGCAAAACGAGGAAGGGTTGCTGGCATTCGCATTCCACCCACAATTCAAGGCGAACGGGAAATTCTATATTTACTACTCGGAGCACAGTCCCAAGCGCAACGTCCTGAGCGAGGCCCAGATTTCGAAAACCGATCCGAACAAAGCTGATCTCGGGAGCGAGCGCATCTTGCTGGAAATCCCGCAGCCGTATTGGAATCACGACGGCAGCACGGTGATCTTCGGGCCGGATGGTTATCTTTATTTCAGCACCGGCGATGGTGGGCTTGGCGGCGATCCTCATCTTGTCGGTCAAAGCGGGCATCATTTGCTCGGAAAGATTCTCCGCATTGATGTGAACTCACACACGGGCAAATTGCCCTACGGCATTCCGAAGGACAATCCGTTCGCAGGAAAAGACAAAGACGGTAAGCTAAAGGATGACCCGTTCGACACGAAACCGGAAGGAGTGCGCCCGGAGATTTGGGCCTTCGGGTTGCGCAACATCTGGCGCATGAGTTTCGACCGCGAGACGGGCGAGCTTTGGGCCGGCGACGTGGGCCAGGACAAATGGGAGGAAGTGGACGTCATCGTGAAGGGCGGCAATTACGGTTGGAGTGTGCGCGAGGGATTTCATCCGTACAAAGAACAGAAGGGCCGGGGCACGCCGATTGATCCGGTGATCGAATATCCGCACAACGCGGGGCTGTCCGCGGACTGCAAATTCCCGGACCACGGCGTCGGCATCAGCATCACGGGCGGATACGTGTATCGTGGCAAAAGAAATCCTGGCCTGCGCGGCGTGTATCTCTATGCCGACTACCAAATGGGAACCATCTGGGGCTTGCGTTACGAGAAAGGGGAATTGACTGCCCATGGCGAACTATCCAAGGCCAACCCAATCCGTCCCATCGCCAGTTTCGCCGAGGACCGGGACGGCGAAATCTACGCGCTGTCGTTCGATGGGAAGGTTTATGAGATTGTCGAGGCGGGAAAATGAATGGCCACAAAGAGGCACAAAAGGCACAAAAGCCAGAGGAATCCCTGTCGGAATTTGGAGCTTCGGCTTCAGGCGGTCGCATGACGGTTTACTGCTGGACCGCCTAAAGGCGGGACTCCAAACAACAAGATCCGCCTCTTATCTTTTGTGCCTTTTGTGCCTCTTTGTGGCCTACTACTTCACTTCCCAAACCACGCGCCCGTCCACAATCGTCATCATCACCTTCGCCTTGTCGAGATCGGTGGGGTCCATTTTAAAAATGTCCCGGTCGAGAATTACCACGTCTGCAAGCTTTCCGGCCGCGAGGCTGCCTTTCATTTTTTCCTGAAACTCCGCGTAAGCTGAACCGACGGTGTAGGCGCGGATGGCCTCTTCGAGCGAAATCTTTTGCTCCGGCACCCAGCCATTCGGGTGTTTGCCGTCGAGCGTTTGCCTTGCGACCGCCGCCTTGAGACTTTCCATTGGATTCAGCGGGGCGACGGTCCAGTCGGTTCCAAACGCCAGCACTGCGCCCGTATCGAGCAGCGAACGGAACGCGTAGGTTCCCTTCGAGCGCTCCGGCCCAATGCGCTTATCAGCCCAGCGTCCGTCGTCGGCGCAATGATACGGTTGCATCGAGGCGATGACCTTTTGCGCGCCGAAACGTTTGATTTCACTGGGACGCAAATGCTGCGAGTGTTCGATGCGAAAGCGCCGATCGCGGGCGCCGTTTTTCCCGGCAGCCTGCTGGTAGATGTCGAGGATGAGTTTGTTCGCCTCGTCGCCGATGGCGTGAATCATCACGTGCAAGCCAGCTTTGTCCGCGGCTTCAACGCGCTTAAGCATGATGCCTTCGGGCAACATCTGATCGAAGAGCAGTCCGCGCGTGTTGGGCGTGTCACTGTATGGTTCGAAGAATAATGCCGTCGTTGAACCGAGGCTGCCGTCCGCAAAACCCTTCAACCCCCCGATGCGCAACCACTCGTTGCCAAATGCGCCGCGCACGCCGGTCTTGCCGAGCACTTCCCACGAGACAATTGAGCGCATGCCGTAAATGCGCGTCTTCAATTCGCCGTGTTCGAGCATGTATTGGTAAAGCCCCACATCATCACCGGCGGACATGTCCTGCACACTCGTAACTCCCAGCTTCGCCGCGTGGTCGGTGGCAGCGAGCGCGGCGGCGTGGTTTTCGTCCCACGAGCGCGCGGGAATCACCTTGTCCACCAAATCCATGGCCGCATCTTTCAACACGCCAGTCGGTCCGCCATTCGCGTCGCGGACAATCAACCCGCCGGGCACATCCTTGGTGTCCTTCGTTACCTTGGCGAGTTTGAGCGCGAGACTGTTGGCCAGCGCCATGTGCCCGTCGGTGCGGTTGACGAACACCGGATTGTCCGGCGTCACCGCGTCAATCATTTCCCTGGTCGGCAACGGCGTGCCGGGCCATTTCTCGTGGTCCCAATCGCCTCCGAGAATCCAGCGGCCCTTCGGAATCTTCTTCGCGTGCCCGCCAATGCGCCGCGCAAATTCCTGCGGCGAAGTCGCGTCGCGCAAATCCACGTTCGTAATCGAGTAACCACCCATGAGCCAGTGGACGTGGGCGTCGTTGAAACCGGGCAGAACCGTGCGCTCGCCAGCGTCAATCACGCGCGTCTTCGGGCCGGCCAGCGCGCGGATTTCGGTGGTCGAGCCGAGTGCGACGATGCGATTGCCCGAGATCGCGACTGCCCCCGCAGTTGGCCGCGCCGCATCCATCGTGTGGATCGAGCCGTTGACGATGACGAGGTCGGGCGAGAGCGCGGGCTGCTGGGCGGGAGTGGTCGTGAGCATGGCAAGCAGCAACGAGGCCGGGATGAACGATTTCATTTCTTGTGGCTTGGATTGACTCTCGAACGTTCTAGCGTTGGCGGGCGATTGTGTCCATGACGAAAGCGCCGGTAAACCGGCGCACTCCAGACGCTTCGCGAATTCGCTGGTGTCTCCGCCAACTCGCGAAGCGTCTGGAGTGCGGGCGGCTTCAGCGCCGCTTTAATGAGTATCTTCTTTCCTCCCCAGCGCGCTTCTGGCTTGATGTGTTTTGGAGCGCCGGTCTCCGACCCGGCGCGTTGACAAGGCGTTAACAGTTTCGGGCCGGGTCGGAGACCGGCGCTCCAGGCCGCGCGTGAACGCGGGACTCCGAACCAAACTGTTTACAAACTATGGAATCGTTACCAACTGTCTTATTGAGACCCGGCGAAGGCGACCGCATCGTGGCCGGACACCCTTGGGTCTATCATTCCTCAATCCTTCGCCTCACGGCTCAGGCTGGCGACGGCGAATTAGTCCAGGTCAAAGATCATCGCCAGCGTTTGCTGGGGGTCGGCTTCTTCAATTCGAAATCGAAGATCAACGTCCGCGTCCTTTCGCCTGAACGCGTGGAGGTTGACCAGAGCTTTTTCGAACAACGCATTCGCGCCACGCTCGCAGTACGGCAAAAACATCTGCCGAACGCAACCTCATTCCGCGTCGTCAATGCGGAGAGCGATTTCCTCAGCGGCCTGATCGTAGACAAGTACGAGGACGTGCTCGTGGTGCAGATTTCGGCGCTGGGCATGGACAAGCGGAAGGACAAAATCGTCGCGGCGCTCCAGAAAATCTTCTCGCCGCGCGCCATTCTCGAACGCAGCGACGTGGCCTCGCGCAAGTTTGAGGGATTGGAAGAAGCGAACGG
>CAZNOE010000114.1:0-3904 GCA_964574525.1 uncultured Bifidobacteriaceae bacterium | reverse complement strand
CACAAGACCGGACTGTATCTGGATCAACAGGTGAATTACGAGGCTGTGGCGCAATTCGTCCCGCAGGGCGGGAGCGCGCAAGTGCTGGACTGCTTCAGTTTTCTTGGCGGATTCGGTTTGCATGCGGCCCGCGCCGGCGCGGGGCACGTCCACATGCTGGATCAAAGCGCGGAAGCGATCGCCGCTTCACTGCGAAACGCAAACACCAACAATCTCGCGGACAAGGTTTCCGCCGAAGCTGTTAACGTCTTCGACTGGCTCAAGGCTAACACCGTCGTCAAGCCGCACGAACGAGTTATTCCGCGATTTGATTTGATCGTGCTTGACCCGCCGTCGTTTACGCGCAGTCGGGCGTCCGTGCCGGACGCGTTGCGCGGCTACAAGGAAATTCATCTGCGCGCGCTCAAACTCCTCAAGCCTGGCGGCGCACTCGCGACCTTCTGCTGCTCGCACCACGTGGACACGGGCACGTTTCAGGACGTTATCCTGTCCGCTGCCTTCGATTGCCGCCGGGTGTTGCGGCGCGTGGCCACCTATTCGCAAGGCCCGGACCATCCCGTCATTCCGATGATTCCAGAAACCGAGTATTTGAAGGGGTTCGCGTTTGAAGTGGTGCGGTGACTCAAGAACCTACGCCACTGATTCTCTGTCCCTGCCAACGTGATCAGCCATCTGGCCCATCCCCGGGCCCGCCGAAGCCGTGGTTAAAAATGTAAAGCAGCGGCAGAAACATCCCGATGACGATGCTGCCGACCACGACCGCCAGGAAAACGATCATGATTGGCTCAAGCAAGGACGTCGTCGCGTTCACGGCGTTGTCCACTTCTTCATCGTAGTTGTCGGCGATTTTCAACAGCATGTCCGGCAGCGCTCCGGTCTGTTCGCCCACGTCCACCATACCGACGATCATAGGCGGAAAAACCCGCGAACCTCGCAACGGCACCGTGATGCTCTCTCCCTGCTTCACGCATTCATGCACGGATGCGATGACATTCCCGACGACGACGTTGCCGGCGGTTTCCTTCACGATTTGGAGCGCCTGCAGAATGGGGACGCCGTTCCCCAGCAACGTTCCAAGCGTGCGCGCGAATCGCGAGATGGCCGCCTTGCGGAAAACGGCTCCGAGAATCGGCATCGCCAGCTTGAATTGATCAAACATCCAGCGCCCCCACGTCGTGCGCAAACCGAACGCCAGCCCGGCGCCAAGCGCCAGCATCGCCAGGGCGGCCAGCGGAGCGTGATGTCTCATGACTTCGCTGACCCGCAAAATAAGAATTGTGAAGGCGGGCATCGGTGCGCCATTCAGCAATCCCTCGAAAACCTGCTGAAAGCGCGGTACAACAAAAACCATCATTAGAACCAGAATCCCCGTGGCGACGACCATGACCGCTGCCGGATAGTACATCGCGGATTTAACCTTGCCTTTAATCTTTTGCGCCTTCTCCATGAACTCGGCGAGTCGCCGCAGGGTGAGCTCCAAAGCGCCCGCAATTTCGCCGGCTTTCACCATGTTGATGTAGAGCCGGTTGAAAACTCTCGGGTGGAGAGCAAGCGCTTCAGACAACGAACTGCCACCCTCGATGGTTGCATCCAGGTCTCCAAGGATGCGTTTGAGGGGCCGACTCGATTCCTGTTGTTGCAGTATCCGCAAACCACGCAGCAACGGCATACCCGCCTCAATCAACGTTGCAAGCTGGCGTGTCAAAACCGAAACGGCCCTTGGCTTCACGCGACCGCCGAGCAGCGGCAGAGAAAAGGAAATGTGACTGAGGCGTGCGAGCGGTCTTTGCCTGGCGACGGACGGTGCGACGCGCTTGGGATGACGCTCGGCAACGCGGGTTGGGAACAGCCCCATTTCCTTGATCCGACGCAGCGCTTCACTCTGGCTGCCAACATCCAACGTGCCCCGCATCCTCAAGCCCGATGGATTCACGGCTTCGTATGAGTAACTATTCATAGGCTTCACCGGATTTGACCGAGCAGCGGGAAACTCGTCACGCGGGGTTTGAACTCGCTGAAAGAACTTCACCCGGAACCCAGCTTGCCAACCGAGCGGACGGGCGATAGTTTTCGGCCATGACAATCGCCCTGGCCAAAGACGTTGAGGAATTTCTTCAGGATCAAGTGCGCGCAGGCGTCTCCGCGGACGCCAGCGAACTCGTCAATGACGTCATCCGCTCCGTCCGAGAACAACAGCAGGGGCCGTTTGAGGTCACGCCCGAATTGGAGGCCTGGCTGTTAGAAGTAGCCGACAAACCCTTGACCCCGCTGACGAGGGAAGACTTCGACGCCATCCGTGAACGAGTGCGGGCGCGAACGAAATTCTCGGCGTCATGAGCGTCCGCAAGTCCGACGATTTTATCGCGGACGTGGAACGGCAATACGAGTGGTATGTGGTCAACGCAGACCGGGACGTGGCGGAACACTACTTGGCCGCCGTGGAAGCCACCTGCCATCTTCTCGGACAGCACCCGCAACTGGGGCCGCACGGCGGCTTCGTCCATCCGCGCCTTCGTGACTGGCGCTTCTTCGTTGTGTTCCGCCCATTCAAGAAGCACATCCTCTTTTACGAAGTGGATGGCGGTGACGCGGTGATGCGCCGCGCTCTGCACGGACATCGCGACTTGCCGCGACGTTTGCTCGAACGGCCCGGGACCGAATAGGGCTGCCAGCTCGGTGAAGCGCCGCGCCGACAACGGGCAGTTATAGATCATGGCTGAACGCCCACGCGGTAGAAGAACGGGCCGGGGCCAACAACACTGGAATCCGTGTAGGTTTTTGTGCCGGCTTGGCCTGCAAGATTCGTGGCGATGGTCGAGAAAGCCGGCTGCACTACGAGGCTGGTAGCGCGTTCGACCCAGTAACTGCGTGTGCTCACGCTTTGCCAACTCACTGTGACACCAGACACAGCGCCTGTCGGAGAAAGTATTCGCAGAGCGGACAAAGCATTGGTGGGAACAGTGTCCGCGCGCCACTCCTGCCAATTGTTCATGCCTTCGCCATCCGGGTCGGTGTAATCCGCTGAGCCGTCAGTACTGAGGCCGTATTGCGCAAGCCAGCCGGTAAACTCGCCTATGCCCGCGCCTTGAAACTCGTAAGCGCCGATGTCCACGGTACTGCCAACGATGCGCGGGCGACCGTCCAAGTCCGCGCTGCCGACTGCGAAGTAGTTCGTCCCGGAGTTAATGCATGGCGAGTTGGATTGCAACCGCAGATTCCCGCTTGCAACGTCAATGAATAGCGGCGCGTTTGTGATATTGCCGGGGCCGCCGGCAAGTGGGGTCGCGCAGCAGTAATTCAGCGTTACGCCGGAGTAGTTTGATCCGCTTGGGGCTGTGTTGTAATAGACGATACAGTTATAAGCCCCACTCGAATCCGTGCCCCCGCCAGAGACATTAGCTGAGTTGCCGATCAGTGTGCAGTTGTTCAACGTACAATATCTCGCACCCCCACCGTGGGAAGCGGAGTTGAAAATTAGTACGCAGTTGTTCAGCGATTGCAGGCTTACAGTTGAGCTAAAGGCAGCACCTCGACCTTCTTGAGCGGAATTGCCAATCAAGGTGCACTCGATCAGCGTTCCGTAGAGGGTGCCACCGCCGAAGTATGCCGTGTTGCTGATGATTGTGCAGCGAACCAACGTGCCGATCGTAGCATACGACCCGCCGCCGTTCGAAGCAGCGGAGTTCCCCGTCAGGGTACAGTTTGTCATTGTCGAGTCTGAAGCACCACCACCGTGCATAGCAGATGAGTTGCTCCTTAAGGTGCAATTGATCAGAGTACTTTGCGCTACCCCACCGCCGAAGGCATTGAAGGGATCAGTGACCCGGTTGTTAACAACAATGCAGTCGTACCGAGTTGACTCATATTAAATGTTACCGGGACGGGGAGGTGGACGAGGGGTCCG
>CAZNOE010000113.1:0-12468 GCA_964574525.1 uncultured Bifidobacteriaceae bacterium | reverse complement strand
GCGAGCACCGAGCCTTCAAAGCCGGGGAATTGCCCCACGTCGCTGTAACTGCTGACGCCAAAGTGATCCACAGTGAAGTCGCTGAAATTGGTATTGAGCGTGCAGTCCTTGACCGGGCCAAACGGCACGCCGTTGCTCGTCATCGTTGTGCGCAACGTGCGGTCTTCGGCGAGGTAAAGCATCGTCACGTGATAAACGGCGTTGGTCGTCATTTCGAGCGGGAAGGTGAAGCCACCGTCGCTGAATTCGTTGTTGCTCGAAATCAACACAGGCGAAACCGTCGGATCGAATATCCCTCCGGGGAAGTAATCGAACTCCACGAGATTGGGCGACTCGTAGCCGGAGCCGCGGATGAAACCAGCGTTGGTCGCCTGCGCAAGCTTCAACAGGCCAATCGAAACCTGAAACGGAAACTGTTTGTTCGGATTCACGCCGCCGATGATGTCGTTGAGCCGGAGGTCGAACCCGAGCATGAAGTCGCTCCCCTTCGTCAGACTGGTTCCGAACGCGCGGCAGAAATAACTGTTCGATTGGGACGAATCCCAAGTGACTTCCAGATTCTGATTCGCGGTGTTCCAGTGGAACAAGTTCGTATTTCCGGTACCGATCCAGCTCCGAGCGAGCGGGTCGGTGGCGAAAACTTCCGCGACGGTCGTGGCGCGGGAGACATGGGGGCAAACGGCGAGTGCGCCGGCGAGCGCCAGCGCGAAGGAACGGACTTTTTTCATGGCTGATCTTCCAGTGGTCCACGCCGAAGCGGGGACGGGTTACGATTTGGAGACCAGCGCGGAGAGCGAAAGAATCTGTAGCGGCGGTCTATGACCGCCGCCTCAATTGTACTGATCGGCGGTCACAGACCGCCGCTACAAAACAACGACGCCTTCACCCCCGGCAAAACGGAGAATGAAGGCATTCAGCGGATCCGCGCGAAAACGGTTCGTCGCGGTCTGGCCTCATCCTTCTCTTTGACGGAGAAGTTGCTGAAGCGGTTGATGGTTTTTGGTTGATGGTTGATAGAAACGCGGATTCGCGGTTTCCGGCTATCAACCATCAACTCTCAACGCTCAACCAACTCAGCCTGACGAGCACAGCCAAACCGGTATCCTGACTTCGGACTTAACCTCGTTCCCGCCTTCCCGTCCGTCCCGCATTGCGGGACTGGGCAGTGGCATTTGGGAACTCGTAATCCGTTACAGTGGCGCAACCGTCCCCGATTCTCACGGGGTTCCCTGGATTTGACTGCAACTACTGGCGGGAAACCGCCCGCCGCTTTCAAAGAACGCTCTGTTGTTAAATCCGGGCGCGCCATTTGCCAAGAAGAATTTTTGACAAAAGAATTCTTTTGATGCAACGGAATCGCGCGAAGCGTCTGGACGGCGCTGATTGATTGGCTCCTTTTCCACGCTTCGAACTCGCAGCAGTGGAAAGCGGCGCTAAGTGCCATGCGCTTTACTCATTTCACTCTCGCTGTTACGTTCGGCGCGCATGGTCGAAGTCCAGGGCCTCACCAAGCTCTACGGCGATTTCGTCGCCGTGAACGAACTTTCCTTCGCCGTCCAGCCCGGCGAAGTAATGGGTTTGGTCGGCCCGAACGGCGCGGGAAAAACCACGACGCTCCGTTGCCTGGCCGGTATCATTCCTCCGACGCGCGGCGCCGTGCGCGTGGGCGGACACGACCTCGCGCTTGATCCGATTGCCGCCAAGAAGCAAATCGGATTTTTCACCGACGAGCCGCGGCTGTTCGATTACCTGACCGTCTGGCAGCACCTGAATTTCGTGGCGCGCATCTACAACGTCGCGAACTTCGAGCAAATCGGCCGTCCGCTCTTGGAGGAATTTGAAATCGCCGACAAGGCCGACAAGCTGCCGGGCGAACTCTCGCGCGGCATGAAGCAGAAGCTCGCCATTGCCTGCGGGTTGCTCCACTCGCCGCGTGTCATGTATTTCGATGAGCCGCTGACGGGCCTCGATCCATACGGCATCCGCCGGATGAAGGACTCGATTCTGAAGCGGTCGCGCGACGGCGCCGCCATCATCATCAGTTCGCACCTGTTGCACCTCGTGGAGGAAATCTGCTCGCACATTTTGATTTTGAAGAACGGGCGCAAGGTGGCTGACGGGACGCTGGCCGAGATCACGCAAAAGTTTTCGCAGCAGCCGGGTGACGCGAACCTGGAGGAAATCTTTTTCCGCGCGACCAGCGATGCGAAATCCGAACCACCGGTCATTGCGGATGCGCCGAAGACTTGAGCGATGCGAACCTCGCCCTCACCCCGGCCCTCTCCCGTCCGACGGGAGAGGGAGAATCGTTTGCCGGTTTCGCGGAATGTCGCGCGTTGGAGTTTGCCTGACGGTCATTCGCGAAACGGGAGCTGGCGATCGCTGTTCCCTCTCCCATCGGATGGGAGAGGGTCAGGGTGAGGGTTTTCCAACAATGATCGCCGCCCTCTTCTACCTCCAGTTCCATTCCGTGAAGAACCGCCTCACCATGCGGTTCAAGCGGCTCAAACAGCCCAAGTATCTCTTCGGTGCCATCGTCGGCGGACTCTATTTCTACTGGTACTTCTTCCGCGTCCTGTTCGTCCGCCGCGGACAATGGCAACCGCCGTCCGCTGCGTCCACTCCGGTTCTGCCGACCGACCCATTGCTCAACGAATCCCTCGGCGCGCTCATCCTGTTCGTCATCGTTTTCCTAGCGTGGGTTATCCCGCATAGGCGCGCCGCCCTAACTTTCACCGAGGCCGAGGTTGCGTTTCTGTTTCCCGCACCAGTGAGCCGGCGCGGACTGATTCATTTCAAACTGCTGCGCTCGCAACTAGGGCTTTTATTCACGGTGTTGTTCTTCACGCTCATCTCCAGCCGCTTCGGCGCGGGCGGACGCGGGTTGATTCGCGCCGCCGGGTGGTGGGTGATCCTTTTCACACTCCATCTGCATTTCATGGGATCATCCTTTGCGCTGACGATGTTGATGGACCGCGGCATCTCGAACTGGAAAAGGCGTCTCGCCGTGCTGGCGCTCGCCCTCGCCGCCGTCGGGGTCGTAGTCGCCTGGGCGGTGCGCGAAATTCCTCAACTCACCTCGGACCACTTGATGAACCTCGCTTCGATCACGGATTACGCGCGGCAAGCGCTCGTGAGCGGACCGCAGCCGTATCTGCTGTATCCGTTCCGGCTGGTGGTGCGCCCATATCTTGCACCGGGTGGGTTGGCGTTTTTGATCGCGCTCGGGCCGGCATTGCTGCTGATGGTGCTGCATTACGTGTGGGTCATTCACGCGGACGTCGCGTTCGAGGAAGCATCGGTGGAAGCATCGCAAAGGCTGGCGGAAAAAATCACCGCTGCACGGGCAGGAAAATTGGGCAGCGCCGGCAAGAAATTCAAACCGAAGCGACCTCCGTTCACCCTGCGACCCTCCGGCCCACCGCTCGTGGCCTTGGTCTGGAAAAACCTCATCAGCGCCGGTAGCGCATTTACGCTGCGGATGTGGATCAGTCTGGCGATTGTTGTGGTGGTGATGTGTTTCGCCCTGAGCGGCACGGCGGCGGCGGGGAACTGGCTGATCGTGATCGCTTCGATTGCGGCGATGATCGGCGTCTGGATGTTGCTCCTCGGTCCGCAAATCGTCCGGCAGGATTTTCGACAAGACCTGCCGAATGCCGATTTGCTGAAGGTTTTTCCGTTGCGTGGCTGGCAGATTGCGCTTGGAGAAATCCTCGGGCCGGCGTTGATTCTCACGGGTGTGCAATGGCTTCTGCTGTTGATGGCGGTGGCCTGCGCGGTGCCGTTTGTGCATGAACAAATCTCCGTCCCGCTGGTGATCGCCATTGGAGTAGGCGCGGCTGTTTTGGCGCCGGCGCTCAATCTGATTTCGTTGCTGATTCCCAACGCTGCCGTGCTGCTCTTTCCATCGTGGTTTCAAACGGGTAAGGACAGCCTCCACGGCATCGAGGCCACGGGCCAGCGATTGATTTTCGCGCTCGGACAATTCCTCGCCTTCATAGTGTCGCTGATTCCGGCGGCAGCGGCGTTCGCCGGAGTTTTCTTCCTCGTCCGGTACGCGGCTGGCGCAGTGCCGGCCGTACCCCTGGCGGCGCTGGCGGCGGCAATAGTTCTGGGGCTGGAAGCGGGCTTTGGCGTGATGTGGCTGGGTTGGCTGTTCGAACGATTCGATGTGTCGGCCGAGCAGACAGCGTGAAATAAGAGCACGGCGAAGTCGTGATGCTGTTTTGGGAAGTTCGGAAATAATCGAATTTTTTTGTTAACCATCCGGCCCGCTTCGTATTATCATTCGCAAGTTGACAGGCTTCCTATGTCCAAAGTCACAGAACTGAATGTGAACGGGAAGAGCGTCCAGGTCGCCGTGGACGGCGAGCGCAGTCTGCTCAGTGTCCTGCGCGACGATCTCGACCTGACGGGCAGCAAGTACGGCTGCGGCGAGGGCCAGTGCGGGGCCTGCACCGTTCTGCTGGGTGGCGTTCCCACACGCTCCTGCGTTACGTCGGTGGGCAGCGTCGGCAGAAAGAAGGTCGCGACCATCGAAAGCCTCGAACAAAACGGGCGATTGCACCCGTTGCAGGAAGCCTTTCTGAAGATGGATGCCATGCAGTGCGCTTACTGCACTTCCGGCATGATCATGACCAGCTTCGCGCTGTTGAAGAAAAAGCCGAATCCATCGGAAGACGAAATTGTTCGCGCCATGAACGGCAACATTTGCCGCTGCGGCTCGTATCAGCGGATCATTGCCGCGATCAAAGAGGGAGCGAAAGCCCTTCAGCAAGGAGCCAAATGAACGAGCAGGAAATTGCTGAACTGTTTTTGGAACCGGAACGTTACGAGCTTCACGCGGCGCCGTTGTATCACTTCGAGCTGGACCGGCGCGAATTCTTCCGCGTGCTCGGCTGCGGCGTGGTGGTGTTGCTTTTCACGGATGCCTTGCTCGCGCAGGAACCCGGCGGCGGACGGCGCGGCGGACGCGGAGGCGGCCAGCGCCCATCGGAGATCAGCGCCTGGCTGCACATCGGCGAGGACGGCGCGGTGACGGTCTTTACCGGGAAAGCCGAAGTGGGCCAAAACATCCGCACTTCGCTCACGCAGGCCGTGGCTGAGGAACTGCGTGCGCCGGTGGCCTCCATTCGTCTGGTGATGGCAGACACGGAGTTGACGCCTTACGATGGCGGCACGTCCGGCAGCCGGACGACGCCGGACATGGCGGCCCAGCTTCACAGAATTTCGGCGGCGGCGCGGGAAGCCTTGCTCGATCTCGCGGTTGATTTCTTCAAGTCAGATCGCACATCGCTCGTGATCGCGGACGGAAAAATCTCCAAGACTGGAACGAAAGAGTCCGCCAGCTTCGGCCAGATTACCAAAGGCCAAAAGCTCGTGAAGTCGGTGAGTGAGCAGGCAACGCCAACGCCAGCGAGCGATTGGAAGGTCGCCGGCACGTCTGTTCCCAAAGTGGACGGGCGCGAATTCGTGACGGGCAAACATCAGTACGCTTCGGACATCAAACGGCCCGGCATGGTGCATGGGAAGGTTCTTCGTCCCGCGGCCTTTGAAGCGACGCCAGCGTCCGTGGATACGAAGGCGGCGGAGGCAATGGAAGGCGTGACGGTGGTCCGCGACGGCAATTTTATCGGCGTGACCGCGCCGGATATATTGCAGGCCACTCATGCGCTTGAAGCCATCCGCGCGGAATGGACAACCAAACCGCAACCTTCCAGCGCCGAGCTTTTCGATTACTTGAAGAAGAACGCGAGGCCAGGACAAGGACGCGGCGCTTCTTCAGGGAACGGCGGCGACTCAAGCAGCGAAGGATCACCTGCGGCCGATCACAAATTGCAGCAGACCTACACGATCGCCTATATCGCCCACACGCCGCTCGAACCGCGCGCGGCGGTAGCGGAGTGGAAGGACGGCAAGCTCACGGTGTGGACGGGAACGCAAGGGCCATTCAGAGTTCGCGGTGAACTGGCCCAGGCTTTTGGGATTCCGGAAGATCGAGTTCACGTGATCGTGCCTGACACCGGCTCCGGCTATGGCGGGAAACACACCGGGGAAGCCGCCCTTGAAGCAGCGCGACTGGCCAAAGCGGCGGGCAAACCGGTCAAGCTGGTCTGGACGCGCGAGGAGGAATTCACGTGGGCGTATTTTCGCCCGGCGGGAATCATTGATATCTCCAGTGGCATTCGGAAGGACGGCACGATTACCGCGTGGGAATTTCACAATTACAATTCCGGCGGTTCAGCGATTCGCAGCCCGTATGACATTCCACAACAGAAGTCCGAGTTCCACTCCACGCGCCAGCCGTTGCGCTCGGGCTCGTATCGCAGCCTCGCGGCCACAGCCAATCATTTCGCTCGTGAAACGCACATGGACGAGTTGGCGGCAATGGTGAAAATGGACCCGCTGGAGTTTCGCCTAAAAAACTTGAAAGATGCGCGGCTGCGGGCAGTTCTCGAAGCGGCAGCCAGGGCTTTCGGCTGGGACAACGCAAAAAGTTCGGCCGAACGCGGATTCGGCATTGCGGGCGGAACAGACAAGGGATCGTATGTCGCAACGTGCGCAGAGGTTTTGACCGATCGGAGGAGCGGAAGCGTGAAAGTGGTGCGCGCGGTCAGCGCGTTCGAGTGCGGCGCGGTGGTTAATCCGGATCATCTCAAGAATCAGATCGAGGGAGCGCTCGTGATGGGACTTGGCGGAGCGCTGTTCGAAGCCATCGAATTTGAAAACGGCCGGATCACCAATCCGCACCTCGCCGACTATCGGGTGCCGCGCTTCAGCGATGCGCCGAGAATCGAAACCGTTCTCGTCAACCGAAAAGACTTGCCGTCCACCGGCGCGGGAGAGACGCCGATTGTTGGAATCGCGCCCGCCGTGGGTAACGCGATTTTCGCCGCCACCGGCATCCGACTGCGCTCGCTGCCGATGGTGCCGGATGGGTTGAAAGGGTAACCTGCTCTTTACGCCGCCCCACTCGCGCCGCGTCTAACCACCGAAGGCCAGCCGCAACGCTCGTTCGTAATCGGCAGGATGGTCGAGGTCGAGATCAAGCCCCGGGTCGTCGAGTTCCACCAACTGAACGTTGGCTGACGCGCGTTGCAAAAATTGTTTGAGCGTTTCGTCGTTGGAATGCTTGAGGGCCGCAAACGCGTCCACCGGCAAGATCACTGGATGCCGCGGATGGCCGCGCCGGGCTGGCTGACAGATTTTTTCCGGATGCCGCGTTGCGAAATCTGCCAGCGCGGCCAAAGTCGCCGGCTGCAGGTGCGGTTGATCTCCCAGTATGATGGCCCAATGCGTCAAGGCTGTTCTCCATCCGGGCCAGCGAGAGGCGCATTGAATGGAGCTGAACATGCCCCGGCTGGGATCTGGATTCATGATGCGGTTCGCCACGGGAAACAGCAGGCGGTCCAGTTCGGCGGCGAGAGCCGCATCCGTGGGCGCGCAGACAACCGCAATCTGCTCTGCCGGCAGACGCAACCACATCGTGATCAAATGTCCGAGCACCGTTGTTGCGGCCCAGGGCAGCAGCATCTTCGGTCTCCCCATGCGCGACGAACTGCCGGCAGACAGGATGATGGCGCCCAACGAAAGTCTGTTGCTCGCAAGCACGAAGTCATGATGCCGCGCGGCCGGTTTTGCGCAAGCATGCGCGGACCGCTGCCCGGATTTCCCGGTTGAATTCTGGCCTTGCGTTTACGAGAATTCGCCCCGCCGGAAACCCAAAACCAAATCGAGGCGACATGAAACAACACGAGCACTCTTTGCAAAAGCAAACCAGCGCCTTCTCCCGCCGCGAATTCCTGACCGCCTCGGGTTTGGCGCTACTCGGCCTTACGGCCCACGGCTGCGCCACGGCAAATTCCTCCGCGCACCCCGAGCCAATCATAGATATTCACCAGCACGTCGGTTACAGCGGCCGTCCCGATGACGTGTTGCTCGCGCACCAGCGCTCCATGGGCGTGACGACGACGATTCTCCTGCCCGCTGGCCGGTCCGTGAACACGGCGTCCACGCACGAAGGTGTGTCGAATGGTTTGCAGGCGAAGTGTCTTGGCAACGAGGCGTGTTATCAGTTTGCGAAGGCGCACCCGACGGAATACCGGTTCGCCGCGAACGAAGTGCCGGACGTTGAAGGCGCGACAGCGGAGATCGAAAAGTATTTGAAGCTCGGCGCGGTCGCGATTGCCGAGCAGAAGTTCGGCGTCGAATGCGACTCGCCGGAGATGCAGAAGATTTACCAATTGGCGCAGGCGTACCACGTGCCCGTGTTGATGCACTGGCAAGTCAAGATGTACAACTACGGCTTCGAGCGTTTCTACAAGATGCTCGAAAAATATCCGAAGGTGAATTTTCTCGGCCACGCGCAAACGTGGTGGGCGAACGTTGACAAGAACTACAAGGACGACGCCGCGAACCTCTATCCCAAAGGCCCGATCACGCCCGGCGGCTTGACGGACCGTTATCTCAGCGAATATCCCAATATGTATGGCGATCTCTCCGCCGGCTCGGGATTGAACGCGCTCACGCGCGATGAATCGTTCACCCCCGCGTTTCTCCAGCGCCACCAGGACAAATTGATTTACGGCAGCGATTGCAGCGATCTCGAAGGGCGCGGTGAAAAATGCCAGGGCGCACAAACCATCGCCGCCATCCGTCGCTTCGCGCCGAGCAAGAAGATCGAACGAAAGCTGCTTTACGGAAACGCGAGGAAATTGTTCAATCTGCCATCAGCCTGACCGGCTTCAAATTCGAAAAGCGGCGCTGAAGCCGCACTCCAGACGCTTCGCGCTTCTTACGCGTTTCCCGGGTCGCGAAGCGTTTGGAGTGCGCCGGTTTACCGGCGCTTTCAGTTTGGGTAGGGCAACTGGCGGCACGGCGCGATTTAGCGCAACGTGCTTTCGAGAAAACGATAAGCTTCCTCGCGCACGTCGTCGGGGAAATCGTGTCCAAAATCGGGGTGCACCACGCGCAAGTTTTGCGGCACTCCATGCAAACGGTAAACGGCCGAGGCGGCCTCCACGATTTCGTCCACGCTGCGCCACTGGAAATTGGAATCGCCCAGCGGCGCGTTGATGAAGACAGGCCGCGGCGCGAGTGCGCCGAGAAGTTCGTGGAAGTCGAAGGGGATTTCCGCTAATCGCCCGCGATACTCCGCGAGCTTCAGCATGTAGCGGGTCTGACACCAGCCGCGCTGCGGTTGCCAGTTATCCGGTTTTCCGCCGTAGTAATCCAGGAACGAATCGAAGCCGCAGCTTGAAACGACGACCTTGATGCGCGCATCGAACACCGCCGTGTAAATCGCGTTGTGCCCGCCGAGCGAGTGGCCGATAGCGCCATACTTCCTGTGATTTACGTAGGGCAGCGAGTCGAGCAAATCCATCCCGCGGATGTTGTCCCAAATCGCTTTCATCGTTCCGCTCTCGTAGCCCAGCGCTTTGATGTCGGGCTGATAATTCGCCATCACCGGATAGGCCGGCGCGAGTACGACGAAGCCGCGCTCCGCGAGATCGCGCGCGTAGGCACGATAATTGTCGCGCAACTTTTCGACTGTGACGCGGTGCCCGTATTGCATGTCCGTTGGGTGCAGACAGAGGATCGCCGGGAATTTTTTTCGCGAGTTGAGCGCCGCTTTCGGGATGAGCAAATACGCCGGCACGCGCGAGCCGGGATCGGACTGATACGTGATGAGTCGCCGTTCGTAGGTGCCGCAATCAGTTCTTTCTTCGACCCGAACGTCGAGCGCGCAACGCTTCGCGCGTCCAGGCAGCGGACCGGTGATTTCCTGAAAGCCACGCAGGATTTCGTCGCGGCGTTTTTGCCAATCACCTTTGGATTTTACGGGCGCAACTTCGCCACGGCGGTTGTGATAAACCAGCAGGTTGGTTCGTGGCAATCGCGACCGCGGAGCTACTGCATCACTCGTCGCACCGGCACTGAGGCCGCCCCAGCCAACAACCACGAACAACAGTGTGAAAATCGCATTGATTTTTGCGCGATTTCCCCACGACAAGCTTGCCAGTCGAATTGTCATCGTGCTTACTTTGCCGGATTTGTTCGCCGAAATGAACTCAGAATTGCTCGCCAAAGCCAAGTCGCTCGGATTTTCCGACCGGCAGATCGCCAATCTCGCCGGCCAAAGCGAGGACGAAATCCGTGCGTTGCGGAAGAAACTTGGCCTCGTGCCGAGCTATCGGCTCGTGGACACCTGCGCTGCCGAGTTCGAGGCCTACACGCCTTACTACTACTCGACGTATGACCGCGGCGATGACGAAGTCAAAGGCAACACTGCCAAGAAGGTGATGATTCTCGGCGGCGGACCGAACCGTATCGGCCAGGGCATCGAGTTTGATTACTGCTGCGTTCACGCCGCGTTCGCGCTCAAGGAAGATGGTTTCGAGACCATCATGGTGAACTCAAATCCCGAAACCGTATCCACCGATTACGACACGAGCGACAAACTTTTTTTCGAACCGCTCACGCTGGAGGATGTGCTGCACATTTACGAACGGGAGGAATGCTGGGGCGCCATTGCGCAGTTCGGCGGGCAGACGCCGCTCAACCTCGCGCTCGGGTTGCAGAAAAACGGAGTTAATATCATCGGTACGTCGCCGCAGAGCATTGAAATCGCGGAAGATCGCAAACTTTTTGCGGCGATGCTCCGCAAGCTGAACATCCCGCAGCCGCCAAACGGCCTCGCTACGAACGAAGCCGAGGCGCTCGTCGCCTCGAAGCAGCTTGGCTATCCGGTGCTCGTGCGTCCGAGCTTCGTACTCGGCGGGCGCGCGATGCAGATCGTTTATTCCGACGCAGAGTTACAGCACTATATGCGCTTCGCAGTCGAGGCATCCTCTGAACGTCCCGTCCTGGTGGATAAATTTCTCGAGGACGCGACGGAGGTGGACGTGGATTGCATCACGGATGTCGGCCAGTTCGACGACCCGAAGAAGGGCACGATTGTCATCGGTGGGATTCTGGAGCACATCGAGTTCGCGGGCGTTCACTCGGGCGACGCCGCGATGGTGCTGCCGCCACATACGCTTTCGGCGAAAGTCATCGAGACCATCCGCGAATACACTCACGCGATGGCCAAGGAGTTGAAAGTCATCGGCCTGATGAACGTGCAGTACGCGGTGAAGGGCGACTCGGTGTTCGTGCTGGAAGTCAATCCGCGCGCGTCGCGCACCGTGCCGTTCGTGAGCAAGGCGATCGGTTTTCCGCTGGCGAAACTGGCCGCGAAGGTCATGGCCGGAAAAACTTTGCAGGAACTGGGATTCACGCAGGAAGTTTGGCCGAAGTATTGGGCAGTGAAGGAATCCGTTTTCCCGTTCAACCGGTTTCATGGCCAGGACATTTTGCTCTCGCCGGAAATGCGTTCGACCGGCGAAGTCATGGGCTTGGACGCGGACCTCGGCATCGCCTATGCGAAATCACAGATGGCCGCGAATTCACCGCTACCGCTTGCCGGAAAAGTGTTCATTAGCGTCAGCGACGCGCACAAAGCGGAGGCCGTGGCGGTGGCCAAACAGTTCGCGGAACTGGGTTTTGAACTGGTGGCCACAAGCGGCACGGCGGCGGCCCTGGAGAAGGCGGGGTTGAAAGTGCAGCGTATTTTCAAATTGACCGAAGGCCGGCCCAACGCGGTGGACTTGCTGAAGAATCGTGACGTCCAACTGGTCATCAACACGCCTGCCGGCGAGGCGCCGCGCGCCGATGAAGTGAAGATCCGCACCACAGCGGTCTATACGAACACGCCGATCATGACAACGCTCAGTGGGGCCAAGGCCGCCGTGTTGGGCATTGCAGCGCTCAAGAAAAGCGGCTATGGCGTAAAGACTTTGCAGGAGTATCACCAGCCGGCAGCAACCTGTCCGAAAGTGAGCAGGTGAGAAAGTGGGTGAGTGGGAGTCCTCCCGTCGGTCATTCCTCTCACTTTCTCACTTACCCACTTTCCCACCTGCAAACGATTCCGGCCGGGACAGAAGCAATCTGCTCCGGCCGGTTGGGAAATTCCGCGGACTAACTTTTCAATGCTTGGCCATGTCGCTCTTCGCACCCTTCACGTCATGTGGCAACACCAGCGTGCCGTTCGTGCCGGCATCCTCCTCCGGAATCCGCATCCCATAGAACGAACGATAAACGAAGATCAGCGCCACGGCGAAGAAGAACGCACCTACCCACGGACTATAATTCATTGCGGCGGGGTCGAGCTTCAGGCGCTCCCTGTACTTTAGCGTCATCTCCACCGCGATCTCCACCGCGAGCAGGCCGAACAGCGTGGTGAACTTGATCACCGGATTCATCGCCACGGACGAGGTGTCCTTGAACGGATCGCCCACCGTGTCGCCGACAACGGTGGCGGCGTGGAGGTCGGTGCCCTTTTGGCGGAGATCCACTTCCATAATTTTCTTGGCGTTGTCCCATGCGCCCCCGGCGTTCGCCATGAAGATGGCCTGGAACAATCCGAAG